>CANRMY010000052.1 GCA_947631845.1 uncultured Oscillospiraceae bacterium
CCGTCCCCCACCTTGAAGGGGCCCAGCACCTTGGCGCCGGTGGAGATCAGCACGTTGTTGCCGATGGTGGGGTGGCGCTTGCCGTGGTCCTTGCCGGTGCCGCCCAGGGTGACGCCGTGGTAGATCAGGCAGTCGTCCCCCACCTCGGCGGTCTCGCCGATCACGATGCCGGTGCCGTGGTCCATGACGAGCCGGCGGCCGATGGCGGCGCCGGGGTGGATCTCGATGCCCGTCCGGCGCTTGGCGTGCTCGGAGATGGCCCGGGCCAGCAGGGGATGCCCGTGGGTCCACCACCAGTGGGCCCGCCGGTAGGCCCGCTCGGCCCGGGGGCCGGGGTAGAGGAAGTAGATCTCCAGAGACGACCGGGCCGCCGGATCCCGGGCCTTGTAGGCGGCGATCATCTCGCGTGTCTTATCAAACATGATTGATTTCCTTTCCGGGAGAAGCAAAAAGCCCCCTATGGATCGCTCCATAGGAGGCGCAAAAGCGCGGTTCCACTCCCGTTTGTTCCTCGGCCGGCCTCTCGCCGGCCCCCGCCTTAACGCGGCGTCACGGAGGGCCATTTCCTGCCCTCCCGCTCCCGGGCGCACTTCACGGCGGCTTCACCGGGCGCGCTTCCAGCCTGCGCGCGCCCTCTCTGGGGCTTCCCCGCCGTTACTCTTCCCGTTCATCGCGGTTATTTTATTCTATGTCAGTTTAGCAGATGGCGTGCGGTTCGTCAACTGTTTTTTACGGCCCGCCGCCGGGAAATATCCCGCCGGACGGGTCGCCGGAGGGTTGGGGTGCGCACGAATCGGAAGACGGGCCGCCCAGTGTGCGGCCCGTACGATTATGATAGTGCGTCCGGCCTCTCAGCGCTTTTTCCCCACCCGGATGATCCTCCCCAGCCAGTAGAGGAGCGTCCCAAGGGCGGCGGCCAGGAGCGCGAGGATCGCCCAGGGGGAGAAACCCGCGGCGAGAGCGGAGGTGACGGTACAGTAGGCGAAGAGCACCGTGACCGCCAGCTCCACGCTGTTGAGGAGGTGGACGGTGAGGGCGCAGACCTGCCCGCGCTCCTCCTCAGTCTCGGCAAAGCCGGTGTTCCACAGGGAGCGCGGGAGAAATTGCACGGCGGTGAAAAGGATATACGCGGCCCAGGGGATGACCTGAAGCGTGATGAGCCCGCTTTTCGGGCCGAAGCGGTCCGCCGCGCCGGAGGCGATGTAGTGTTGGGGGATCTGATCCGGGATGCTCCCCCAGGTGGCGGCCAGCCAGACCGGCACGCCGATGAGCAAAAGGAGGCTCAGCGCGTTGAGGAGGATATCGAGCCGGCTTTTCCCTGTTTTCACGCCAAGCCCTCCGTCAGATCTTCCCCTCCACCAGGACCTTGCCGTTTTTGGCGAAATATTCCACGCCGGAGACGACGGTGGTGACCAGGATGACGATCCACATCAGGGTATTGACGGTGAAGGAGCCGGCGATGGCGATGTTCGCCGCCTGCGGCACCATCATGACGCACAGGCCGATCATGGTGCAGGCGGTTTTGATCTTACCGCTCCATCCGGCGGCCATCACGGTGCCGTGGGAGGCGGCCACCATCCGCAGGCCCGAGACGGCCAGCTCCCGGGCGATGACCACCATGCAGACCCAGGAGGGCATGGTCCCCTGCTCCACAAAGATCACCATGGCGGAGATCACCAGCAGCTTGTCCGCCAGGGGGTCCATGAATTTGCCGAAGTCGGTGACCAGGCCCCTGGCCCGGGCCAGCTTGCCGTCCACGAAGTCGGTGAGGGAGGCGATGATGAAGATGGCCAGGGCCACCCAGCGGTTCCACAGCAGCAGCACCGCCATGAACACGGGCACTAAGATCATGCGCAGAACCGTAAGCTTGTTGGGGAGATTCATTTTCTTCATGGTTTTTGCTCCTTTACACTGTCTCGCCGGCTAAATCGCCGTCCAGGTCGCCCCGGAGGACGACGTCGTAAAATTCCCCGGCGGTGCGCTCCTCCGGGCTTCCGAAGTAGATATAGCCGTCCACGTCGGGGCTCTCGGCGAAGCTGCGGCCCACGTAGAGGCCCGTGTCCCCGTCAAAGCCCTCGCAGAGCACCCGCACGGTGGTTCCCACCCGGGAACGGTCGAAGTCCTCCATGATGCCCGCCTGGAGCTCCCGGATGATCTCGGCCCGCCGCGCGGCCTCGTCCGCGTCCACATGGGGCATGTCATAGGCGGGGGTGCCCTCCTCCGGGGAGAAGGGGAAGACGCCGGCCCGCTCGATCCTGGCCTCCCGCAGAAAGTCGCACAGCTCCTCAAATTCCGCCTCGCCCTCGCCGGGCAGGCCGGTGATCAGACTGGTGCGCAGCACCACGCCGGGGATACGGGCCCGGAGCTTTGGTAGAAGGGCGCGGATATCGTCGCCGGTGCCCCGGCGGCGCATGTCCTTCAGGATCTTGTTGTTGATGTGCTGGATGGGGATATCCAGATATTTCAGCACCTTGGGCTCCGAGGCGATGACGTCGATCAGCTCGTCGTCCACCGCGTCGGGGTAGAGGTAGTGGAGGCGGATCCACTCCAGCCCGTCGATCTTCGTCAGTTCCCGGGTGAGCTCCGCCAGGGCGCGGCGGTGGTAGAGGTCCACGCCGTACATGGTGGGGTCCTGGGCCACGACGATCAGCTCCTTGACCCCGGTCGCGGCCAGGGCGCGGGCCTCGGAGAGGATGTTCTCCATGGGCCGGGAGCGGTATTTTCCCCGGATGGAGGGGATGACGCAGTAGGCGCAGTTGTTGGAGCACCCCTCGGCGATCTTAATGTAGGCCCAGCCCGGACCGGTGGAGACGACGCGGCCCGCCTCATCCAGAGGGGCGTTGATGTCGCCGTAATATTGTGGCTTTTTCTCCGGTCTTGTTTCCTTGAGGACCTTCACGATCTCCGAAACGCTGCCGGTGCCCAGGAGGGCGTCGATCTCCGGCATCTCGGTGAGCAGCTCGTCCTGATACCGCTGGGCCAGACAGCCGGTGACGATGAGTTTTTTGAGCTTCCCGGCCTTTTTCAGCTCTCCCATGGCCAGGATATTCTCGATGGCCTCCGACTTGGCGCTCTCGATGAAGGCACAGGTGTTGACGATGGCGGCGTCGGCCTCCTCCGGCTCCCCGGTCAGCTCGAAGCCGGCCTCGTCCAGCAGGGAGAGCATCTGCTCGGAATCTATCAAATTTTTGGCACAGCCAAGGGAAATGAGGCAAACCTTAGTCATCCGTTTCCTCCGAAAAATCGTAAAATTCGTACCGTCCCAGTGCGTTTTTGATCTCGTCCCAGGAAAAGCCCCGGCGCAGAAGCATGTCCGTCAGGCGCTTCTGCTCCTTTTTGTCCGGCTCGGTCCCCCGGAGGCGCCGGTCGATAAGGGCGTCTATGGCGTCCGTGTCCTCCGGAAGCTCCGCCAGGGCGTTCTCCCACAGCTCCCGGGGAACGCCCCGCCGGTAGAGCTCCTGCCGCACGCGCCCGGGGCCGTAGCCCTTTTGGGCGTAGTGGCGCACAAGGCTGGCGGCGTACTGGGCGTCGTCCAGATACCCCAGGGTCTCCAGGTAATCCGCCGCCTGGGCGGCGTCCTCCGGCGTCTCGCCCTTCTCCAGGAGCTTGTCGGTGAGCTCACGCCGGGACATGGCCCGGGCGCCCAGCATCCGCAGGGCGCGGGCCCTGGCGTTCATTTTGGACGCGGCGGCCCGGAGCGCGTCAAATTCCTCCCCCTCGAAGCGCCGGCCGGTGTAGACCGAGAAATCGGCGATGAGGGCCAGGGAGAGCGTCAGCGACTCCCCGGTGTCAAAATCCGCGTACCAGCGGTCCTTGACGTTTTTCGATTCCGTCAGCTTCGTGACGATGTGCTCCATCAGCCCTCGAAGTCCTCGGCGGAGACGTCCACGGCCCTGCCGGCGGCTTTGGCGGCCACCCGGGCCTGGGGGGTCAGGAGCTTGAAGGCGTTGGCGCGGATCTGCTCCTCCAGCTTGTCCGCCTCGTCGGGGTTGTCCACCAGATACTGGCGCATACCGTCCTTGCCCTGGATGCGCACGTCCCCGAAGGTGAACCAGGCGCCGCCCTTTTCGATGAGCTCCAGCTTCACGCCCAGATCCACCAGCTCCCCGAAGCGGGAGATGCCCTCGCCGTACATGATGTCGAACTCCGCCTCCCGGAAGGGGGGCGCCACCTTGTTCTTGACGATCTTGGCGCGGGTGCGGTTGCCCACCACCTCGGAGCCGTTTTTCAGCGTCTCCACCCGGCGCATGTCGATGCGCACGGAGGCGAAATATTTGAGGGCCCGGCCGCCGGGGGTGGTCTCCGGGTTGCCGTACATGACGCCGATCTTCTCCCGGAGCTGGTTGATGAAGATGACGATGCAGTTGGTCTTGGAGATGACGCCGGCCAGCTTGCGGAGGGCCTGGCTCATGAGCCGCGCCACCACGCCCACGCTGGAGTCGCCCATCTCGCCCTCGATCTCGGTGCGAGGCACCAGGGCGGCCACGGAGTCCACCACCACCACGTCCACCGCGCCGGAGCGGACCAGCGTCTCGGTGATGGCCAGGGCGTCCTCGCCGGTGTCCGGCTGGGAGATCAGGAGATTTTCGATGTTGACGCCCAAGGCCCGGGCGTAGGCGGGCTCCAGGGCGTGCTCCACGTCGATATACGCGGCCTCGCCGCCCCGCTTCTGGGCCTGGGCCACGATGTGCAGGGCCAGGGTGGTCTTGCCGCAGGATTCCGGGCCGTAGATCTCGATGATACGCCCCTTGGGGACGCCGCCGATGCCCAGGGCGAAATCCAGCGCCAGGGATCCGGTGGGCAGGGCCTCCACGTTGACCTGGAGCCCCTGGCCCAGGCGCATGATGGAGCCCTTGCCGTAGCTCCTCTCTATCTGGGAAATGGCTGTTTCAAGCGCTTTTTTCTTTGCCTCGTTATCCGCCGGGATCTCCAGCGGGGCAGGCGCGGCTTTCTTGGTTGCCATAGGGTTTTCCTCCTCGTATTTTTATTGTCAGACTTCCGCCAGCGCGCCGGCCACCACGCGGGGGGTGCCCGCCATATCCGGGTGGCTGGCCGCGCGGCCAAAACCGTTTTCCGTGAGCATGTCCAGGATGGCGGCGCTCTGGCCCTCGCCGCACTCGAGCATGAGGACGCCGGTGGGCTTTAAGATAGCCTTCCAGCGGGGGATGATGGCTCTGTAAAAGTCCAAGCCGTCCGCGCCCCCGTCCAGCGCCGCCCGGGGCTCGTGATCCTTCACGCCCCGGTCCAGCGTGTCGATCTCGGCGGTGGGGACGTAGGGCGGGTTGCAGACGATCAGATCGTATTTCCCCAGCAGGACCGGTGGATTTTTCAGCGCGTCCGCCTCGATGCAGGTGGTGTTCCGGGAGACGCCGTTGCGCAGAACGTTGCTCCTGGCCACCCGCAGGGCGGGCATGGAGTTGTCCACCAGCACCACCCGGCAGCTTGGCACCGTCTTGGCGATGGCAATGCCGATACAGCCGGTACCGCAGCACAGATCCAGCACCCGCATCCCGTCGGCCACCTTCCGCCGCAAAAGCCGGATGGCCAGCTCCGCCAGCAGCTCCGTGTCGGCGCGGGGGATCAGCACCTGGGGATCCACGTTGAAGGGCAGGCCCATAAATTCCCACTCGCCCAGCACATAGGCGATGGGCTCGCCGTCTATGCGCCGCCGGGCCATCCCGTCCACCTTCGCCTCCAGGTCGCCGAAGGCGTAGAGCTTCTTATCCCGCAGAAGCTCCTCCTTTGTCTTGCCGGCGGCGGCGCAGAGGATGAGCCGGGCCTCCATGCTGTAGTCCTCCACTCCCGCCGCTTTCAGCGTCCGGCGCAGATCGAGATACATGTCGTTATATGTTTTCAAGCTTATCCCTCCCCCTGACGCGGGACTAAAATACCGTTACCATTTATCCGAGCCTTTCTCCTCCGGGATGACCTCCTTCATGGCGGCGATGGCCACCTCCAGCATACTGTCGTCCGGCTCCGCCGTGGTCACCAGCTGCAGGGCCTTGCCGGGGGCGGAGAGGATGGCGGTCAGCACATTGTCGTGGCGGCCGGCGTATTTGATGAGCTCGTAGCTGATGCCCACGATGACGGGCAGGAGCGCCAGCCGCAGAAGAAGCCTCAGCCACACCGTGGACCAGCTGACGACGCTGGTGACCAGGATGCTGACGATCATGACAATGAAGAGGAAGCTGGTGCCGCACCGGGGGTGGAGGCGGGACTGGACGCGGGCGTTCTCCACCGTCAGCTCCAGGCCCTTCTCGTAGCAGAAGATAGTCTTGTGCTCGGCCCCGTGGTACATCCAGACGCGTTTGATCTCCTTCATTTTGGAGGCCAGGATGATATACGCCAGGAAGATGAGGATGCGGATGGCGCCCTCGATCAGGTTGCGGAGGATCCTGTTTTGGACAATGCCGGTGAAAAGCCCCGCCAGGACGGTGGGCAGCAGGAAAAAGAGGCCCACCGCCAGCGCCAGGCCCAGGAACACGGAGAAGCCGATGACGGCCTTCTCCGCCTTCTCGCCGCCCAGGTGCTTTCCCAGCCACAGGTCCAGCTTGTCCGGCTCCCCCTGCTCCTCCTCCGGCAGGAAGCTTGCCGAGTAGGTCAGGGCCTTGACGCCGTTCACAAGCGTCTCGATAAAGTTCACCGTGCCGCGGATAAAAGGCCAGCCCAGGATGGGGTATTTCTGGCGGATGGCCTTGATGGGCTCCACCTTCGTCTCCAGCTCCCCGTCGGGTTTGCGCACCACGATGGCCTGCTTATCCACGCCGCGCATAAGGATCCCCTCCATCAGGGCCTGTCCGCCGATGGAGGTGCGGAATTTTACTGTCTCTTTTGCCAATGATTTTTCCTCCCAAGCCCGCTCAGGCCGGCCTGTGTCCGGCCTGAGCGGCGATCTATTCAAAGGTGGGTTCTATGGGGATTTTTATGGTGACCATCAGGCCGCCGCCCTCGGCGTTGGAGAGCCGCAGCTCGCCGCCGTGGTATTTGATGATCTCGTCGCAGACGGCGAGGCCGATGCCGCTGCCCCGCTCCTTGGAGCTGCCCTTGTAAAATTTGAGCTTCACCCGCTCCAGCTCGTCCTCGGGGATGCCGGGGCCGTAGTCCCGGAAGCAGAGGAACACGTTCTCCCCGTCGGTGCGGGTGGAGACGGTGATGCGCTTGCCGTCCCGGGCGTATTTGGCGGCGTTGTCGAAGATGTTGTAGAACACCTGCCGGAGGCGGGCCGGGTCGCCGCTTATCAGGGGGATCTCCTCGTCGCTGGGCTCGTACTCCACGCGCATATCGTCCTGGCGCAGAAGCTCCCGGTAGGCGAAGATGGAGTCCTCCAGCTCCGCCGTCACGTCGATGGGCTGGGCGTTCAGGGTGAAGCGGCCGTCCTGCATACGGGTGAATTCCAGCAGCTCCTCCACCATTTTAGTGAGCCGCCGCGCCTCCTGGAGGATGATGCCGATGCCGCGCTTCGTCTCCTCGTCCAGATTTTCGTTGTAGATCAGCGTCTCACCCCAGCCGGTGATGGCGGTGAGGGGCGTGCGCAGCTCGTGGGAGACGGAGGAGATGAACTCCGTCTGGGCCTTCTCCGACTGGCTGATCTTCAGGCTCATTTCGTTGATGGCCTTGACCATGTCCCCCATCTCGTCCCGGTAGTGGCTGCCGATCTGGATGCCGTAGCTGCCGCCGGAGATCTGCTTGGCCGCCGCCGTGATCTCCCGCACCGGCTCCACCACGGACCGGAGGAAGATCATGCTGATGATGGCCACGATGAGCATCACCGCGGCCCCGGCGGCGGAGGCCACCAGGACATTGGTCCGCACCAGCTTGTCCGCCGGCTTGAGGCTTGTCACGTACCGCATGACGCCGATGATCTGGCCGTTGGAGTAGGTCATGGGGGCGGAGACGCTCATCAGGTGCTCGCCGGTGGTCTCCGAGTAGCCGTCCCAGGGGGAGATCCTGCCGGTGCTCAAGGCGTCGGTGATGTCCTGGGTCCCCGGCATATTGCCGGCGGTCATGGAGTGGGAGCTGAGCTCGATGCGGCCGGAGGTGTTGATAAACTGCAGCTCCAGCTTGTTGATGTCGTCAAAGCTGCCGATGTACATGTAGGCGCTGTCGTAATATTCCGCGTAGGTGCGGGTGATATAGTTGGCGAAAAAGTCCGTGGCCGTCTTGGCCTTGGCGTGAAGGCCCTCCCGGAGGCTCATGTACACCGTGGCCCGCATGGACAGGGAGTAGGCCGTCACGGCCACCGCCACGATGAGGAAAATGACCAGCATGGTGGTCATCATATACCGCTTTCTCAGCCCGCGGATCTTGGGCAAACGCCGTTTTTTCACGGGTCTGGTCATGTTCGCCGCCTCCTCTCCCCACACGGTTTTTCTCACACGGGATCCTTATCTCTCCGGACCGTCCGCGCCTAAATGCCCCACTTGTAGCCGTAGCCCCAGACGGTGGTGATATAGGCGGGGTTTGTGGGGTCGTCCTCGATCTTGATGCGCAGACGGCGGATATTCACATCCACGATCTTCAGCTCCCCGAAGTAATCCCGGCCCCAGACGGAATAGAGAATGTCCTCCCGGGACAGGGCGCGGCCGGGGTTATCCATAAAGAGCTTGACGATGGCGTATTCCACCTGGGTGAGCCGGACGCGCTCGCCGTTTTTCTCCAGGGTGCGGTTGCGGGCGTTGAGCCGGAAGGGGCCCTGGACCACCTCGTCGGAGGGGGTGTCGTCGCTCTCCCCCACCCGCCGGTAGAGGGCGTCGATGCGGGCGGTCAGCTCCGCCGGGGAGAAGGGCTTTGTCACATAGTCGTCGGCGCCCGTCATGAGGCCAGTGACCTTGTCCATCTCCTGGGTGCGGGCGGTGAGCATGATGATGCCGATCTTGGAATTGGACGCCCGGATCTGGCGGCACACCTCGAAGCCGTCCATATCCGGGAGCATGATGTCCAGAAGGGCCACCTTGATATCCGGGTTCAGATTCATCTGCCGCAGCGCCTCCGCGCCGGTGCCGGCCTCGATGGGGTCGTAGCCGGAGCGCTTCAGGTTGATGACCACAAAGCTCCGGATGCTCGTCTCGTCCTCCAGGACAAGTACCTTTTTCATAAGCTCCTCCTTTCACGGCGGGGTCAGGTTTCTCCCGTTATCCACTCGGAATAGATAAATCCGAAATTGTTCTTCAGCATCTCCCCGGTGACGGGGAGGGCGGTGTAGGACAGGATCTTGGCGGCGTAGATCGTCTCCGCCGTCTCCATGAGCTGGAATCTCCCGGCTCCGGCGGCCCGCTCGGCCCGGTGGTCGCCGGTGAGGGTGTACACCGCCAGAAAATCCTCGTCCCGGCCGCCGTCGGCGCCCAGGGTGGAGAAGACGATGACGCGTTCACCGGAGGCGCCGTCCTCGCGCCTCACGGCGATCTTCCCCTTCCACTCGTCCGGGATCACCAGGTACCAGGAATCGGTAAAGTTGGAATAGGTGGTGCAGACCAGCTTCCTGTTGCCGGAGGCGTAGTAGGAATACCAATCAATGGTGTAGTAGGTGGTTCCCTCCGCGGTGGAGGGCAGAGCCTCGGGCTGGGGGATATCCAGGACGCCGTCGGCGTTGATATCCCGGCAGTAGATGGCGTAGCTCAGGCGCTTTGTCCCCTCGCTGACGCCCGCGTTTTCATCCAGGGTGATGTTGGACAGCGTCCCGCGCCGCCACGTCAGGATATCCGTGACGATGCCGGTGCCGTTGATGGTGCTCTCCACCAGCACCGCCTCCGTCCCGCCCATGACGGCGGTGCTTCGGACGCGCAGCAGCGCCTCGCTCCCGGTGGAGAGCCGGGCCGTGCGGCTGACGACCTCGCCCTCCCCCGTCAGGGCGTAATGCTCGGCCTCGCCCGTCAGATCCGAGGTGGTCAGGCGCAGGACCAGGAGCTCACTGCCGGGGTCCCGGTCCAGGGAGCAGGCGGTAAACTCGGTGTAATTGGTGTTGATGAGGCGGTTGACCTCCCAGCTTTTCAGGGAGTAGACGGAGAGCATGTTGATGCCCGCGCCCATCTGCCACCCCACGGCCACCTCGCGCCGGCCGTCGTTGTCCATGTCGATGTAGGAGACGCTGTCGATGCCGCTGCCCTCGCCCTCGATGCGGGCGATCTCGGTATAGACGCCGGCCACGGCCTGGAAGATCACGATCTTCATGGGCCGGTCCGTGCCGGGGAAATTGAAGAAGGCGATGACCTCGCGGACGCCGTCGCCGTCCAGATCCTCCCGCTGGATGGGCTGGCGGTTGGCCCCGGAGGAGGGCGCGGCGTACTCGGCCCCGGAGGAGAGCACCGAGTCGATGGCGCTCTGGAGCTGTAGATACCCCTCGGAGAGCTGCGGGAGGGCGTACAGGTCGTCCGCCGCCGTCCGGAGACAGCCGGACAGCAAAAGGCCCAGCGTCAAAAGGGCGATCAGCGTGATAGCGGTCTTTTTCACCTTCCGGAGCCTCCTTCGCACAGAAATACAGGATAAGTATAGCACAGTTTTTCGGATTTTGGTAGTGTTTTTCTCGCGCGATTTGTGTTACAATGTAAATAATTCGTGAAGGGAGGGACGGGACGTGATCGAGGCCTTTGCATCCGACGGCGGCGGCAGGGCGGACGCTTACCGGCTTCTGGCCTACGCCTACCGGCGTCTTTACGGCGCGCCCCTGCCGGAGATCGTGAAGACGCCGGAGGGGAAGCCCTTTTTTTCCGCCCGCCCGGAGGTCTATTTCTCCCTGAGCCACACGCGGGGCCGGGTCATGGTGTGTATGGGCGACGTGCCCTGCGGGTGTGACACACAGCTCACGCGGCCCGTGCCCGACAGCGTCGTTGCCCGGACATGTACGCCGGAGGAGCTGGCGGCCTTTGACTTTTTTGAGCTCTGGACGCTGAAGGAGAGCCTCATCAAGCTCCGGGGCCGCTTTATCCCCTACCGGGAGATGGTCTTTTTCCGGGCCGGAGGGGAGATCAGGACGGCCTCGGAGGGCGTCCTGGCGCGGCTCTACCCCGCCGGCGCGTATATGTCGGCCCTGTGCTGTGAGGGGACGCCCCCGGAGGCGGAAATTTTTGTACCGGCCAGGAATCTCATTTGACCTCTTGCAATTTCAGCACGGATAGTGTATAATCATTGTCACACGCCGGTGTGATGGAATTGGTAGACGTGCTTGACTCAAAATCAAGTGCCGCGAGGCGTGCCGGTTCGAGTCCGGCCACCGGCACCATTTCGAGTGTTCATAAGGTGTTTGATAACCTTGTGGACACTCGATTTGTTTTATGTATGAGCAGGCAGAACGCCTGCTCGTTTTTTATGCGGGGATGTTGTCGGTGAGGTACTCCACCGCCACACCCTTGCGGGTGTCGGCCTTGTAGTTGGAGCGGGGGCTGGGCCATTCGATGTAGCCCACGAAGCGGTAGTAAATCACGATGCGCTGGGTGCGGTTTTTACCGGTGCCCTCGGTTTCAAACACGTCGATGTGGTCGATGAGTTCCCGCAGGAGCGGCGAGGTCAGGCGGTCCATACGCATGAATTGGCGGATAGCCTCGATGAAGCCCTCCCGCTCCCGCTGGTGCTGGCCGGATTCGGCCAGCTTTTTTCAGAGGGAGGCTATCTTGGATTTCAGCTCCATACGCTCTACCTCGTATTTGTGGCTCAACTGCATAAACCACTCGTCGCTTACCTTGCCTGTGGCGTTGTCCTCAGATAACATTTGTCAAGGGAGAAAATCAAGGAACACAAAATTCAGGGTAGTGCTAAACCTTCCCCCCCAAGGGGAATTTATGCTTCTAAAAATATCGACCAATACTGGCAAAGGGTAGTGCTGACAAACAGAGGCAGGAAAAGAGCATCCACACTTATAGAATGATCTATGAGTATGGCTGCTCTTTTTACCCTTACTATATCCGCGAAACGGGGATGGTATATTAGCCACGTTTTTCGGTTCCGCCTGAAGGACGGGAGAAAAACGGCGTAAGACCAATATAATATCCGTTTCTGTCATTTTCATCGGTGACGGTTTTTCCCCGCCAGTGATGGTAAGAACGAAAAGATTGCTTTTCCTTTGATGTCGATCCCGACGCAGCGGGCCCTATCCCTGGCTGGAGACGAGCTCGCCCAAGGTGGTCTCTCCCCAGCTGTAATTGGTCAGGTAGCTCCCTTTGAAAAGCCGGGCGTATTCCTCTTTGCCGGAGAGGTAGTTGTAGAGGTCGCAATCCACCTTTTCCGGGATCAGGCGGCGCTTACCGTTGACGGATTCGACGATATCGGAGATGCCGTACTCCTCCAAGGTGTTTTTCAGGCGAAGGGCCACCTTGCGGTAGCGGGACAGGGTCAGGGTGTTGGCCGGTTCGTCCTCCCACAGGAAGCTGACGGCCTCCTCCGGGGTCACATAGCCGCCCTGGCGGTCCACCAGGAGCGCCAGAAGCTCCTTAGATTTCTTGTTGCGGAACACTATGGGACTGCCGCCCACGAACACGTCGAAGTAGCCGAAGGTGCGTATGAACACCGCGCGGTCCCCGGGCAGGGCCGGTTTTTCCTCCGCGCCGTTCCCCTCCATGGAGTAGAGCATCACGAACCGGGAGGCGGCGGTGTCCGGCTCCTTCTCGGAGCAGATGGCCTTGATCTTCCGCTGGGTCTGGGATCGGTGGTCGAAATAGGCGAACTCCGCCTCGCCTCGCGTCCACAGCTCCTCGAACTCGTCATAGGAGGCCTCGCTGTACGCCACGAACCGCTCCAACGGGGTGTACCGCTCGGTGAGCGCTAACCACTCCTCCGGGGTGTAGCCGAAGAACCCGCAGACATTTTCGCTGGCGTACAGGGGCTTGACCAGCCTGTCCGGCGTCACCTCAAAGGCCGCAAGACCGTCGGAGAACTGCATCACCAGGTCCCGCATTTTCTCCTTGAGCCGTGTGTTCTCCGAAAGGAGGGCCGCACTGCTGTCTGGCTCCCGGACGGCGCGGCAGCAATAGAGGCTCAGGGATTCGTCCACCTTGATAAAGACCCCCGTGTACTGCCGCACGATGCCCTCGGAGGACAGGGCGGAATAGGTGATCTTCGCGGGCTTTCCGTCGTCGCCCCGGGGCTTTTTCTGGCAATAATCCAGGAAAAACCGCCGGACGGACTCCTGTTCCTCCGGGGAGACGGAGACGATGAGCCACCGCTCCAGGGCGTCCTCAATCTGCATGGCTATGTTCTCAAAGCGCTTGAAGGAGGAGGAATCCCGGCTGTGGAGACACTTCACGGTGTCGGCGTCCAGGTTGAACTCAAAGATGCTGTCATAGACATCCGAGAGGGCCCGGAGGTAGCGCCTGTTCTCACCCTGCTTCCTGGCCAGATACCGGTCGGTGATGTCCATACAGACGCTCTGGAACTCCGCCTGGCCCTGCTCGTTGACGCTTTTCGTGACCCAGCCCAGGATGTGGGCCCGGGTACCGTCACAGCGCAGGAGGGTCATCTCCCCGGCGATGGGGGCGTCGGCGGAGTAGACGCGGTTGAGATATTTTGAGAAACGGCGGCGTTCTTCCATGGGGACCATCAGGAAGATGTCGTTTTTGTACATCTCCAGGTAATCGATCTCGCCGTCCTTCACCTTCGGGAAGCGCATGAGCTCGATCATCTTTTGGTTGATATAGGTGATCTTCGGTTGTTTTTCACAGGTATATTTCAAAAATCCGCAGGGGATGGAGTCGTTCAAAAACCGCTGTTCGTCGTTTTTCACGTCGGTGATGTCCGCAAGGACCGAGGAGGCGGTCAGGGTCCCGTCCGGGAGGCGCCGGGGGGTCAGGGTGTCCCGGACGCAGATCACGGCGCCGTCCTTTTTGAGGAGCCGGTAATCACAGGTGAGGGACTGCTCCCGCTCCGCCGCCGCCCGGAGAAAATCATTGTATTTCTGCCTGTCTCCGGGGTGTACAAGCTGGGCGTACCGGTCCTCCAGGCCGTCCGTGAGCTCGTCCTTCTGAAGGCCCAGAAGGGCACAGAGATTGGAGCTTACGAAGCCGAGGCGCACAGGCGGCGTCAGGATGACCTGATGGAAGCCGCAGACCTGGCTGTCAAGGATATCCTCTATGTTGTTCATCGCGTCGTTCATGGGCTCTCCTTTTGCGCTTCAGGGAATCGTGTACCGCTCATTATAGTACAACTGTCTCGAAATGTACAGCTATTTCCCGCCGCGCAGGACGGTCTTTTGGATCTTGCCGCTGATGGTCTTGGGCATCTCGGGTACGAATTCCAGGCAGCGGATCCATTTGTACTCCGCCAGCTTTTGATTGCAGAAGGTCTTGATCTCCAGCTCCAGCTCCGGGGTGGGCTCATAGCCCGCGCCCAGGACCACCACGGCCTTGATGGCCTGTCCCCGGAGGGGGTCAGGCACGCCGATGACACTGCACTCCACCACGGCCGGGTACTCCATCAGGACGTTCTCCACCTCACAGGGTCCCACCCGGAAGCCGCCGGTCTTGATAATGTCGTCGAAACGGCCCTGGAACCAATAGTGGCCGGTCTCATCCCGTATGGCCGCGTCCCCGGTGTGGTAGACGCCGTCCCGCCAGACCGCCCGGTACTGCCGGTCCTGGTTGAGGTAGCCCGCGAACACCCCCGGCTGCCGGCCGGGCTTTTCGGGGACGATGACCACCTCGCCCACCTCACCCGCATCCACGATCTGTCCGCTTTTTCCCCGGAGCTCGATGCGGTAGAAGGGCGAGGGCGTCCCCATGGAGCCGGGCACGGCCTCGTCGCCCAGGAAGTTGGCCATGAGAAGGGCCGTCTCTGTCTGGCCGTACCCCTCCCGCAGGGGAAGGCCGGTGAGCTCCATAAACTTGCGGGACACCTCCGGGGACAGCAGCTCCCCGGCGGTGGTGGTGTGCCGGAGGGTGGGCATCGGGGGGATGCCCTTGCGGACCAGATAGCGGTAGACCGTGGGAGGAGCGCAGAAGGAGGTGACGCCGCAGCGGTTGATGATGGCGGTCAGCTGCTTCGGCTCGAAGTTGTCGAAGTCATAGACCATGACGGCGCTGCCCACCAGCCACTGACCGTAGATCTTCCCCCAGGAGGCCTTGGCCCAGCCCGTCTCCGCCACGGTGAAGTGGAGGCCGTTGTCCTCCGCCCCGTGCCAGTATTTTGCCGTCACGATATGGGCCAGGGGATAGGAGTGGTCGTGGATCACACCCTTGGGGAAGCCCGTGGTGCCGGAGGTGAAATAGAGGATCATGGGGTCGGAGACGGATGTCTCCACCCTGTCAAGGTCCCCGGAGGCGTCCTCCATGGCCTCAGAGAGGTTTTCAAAGCCCTCCGCCTCCCCATGGACGGTCCAGAGAAGCGCCTGCCCGCCGGTCTTTTTCAGCGCGGCGGTGACCTTGGCGGGGACGCCGTTCTGGGTGGTGCAGACCACGGCCCGGGCCTGGGAGGTCTCCATCCGGTACGCGAGGTCGCTGACGGTCAGCATGTGGGTCGCGGGAATGGCCACGGCCCCCAGCTTGTGCAGGGCCACCACAGCGAACCAGTATTCATAGTGGCGTTTCAGGATCAGCATCACCCGGTCGCCCCGGCGGATGCCAGAGGCGCGGAACACATTGGCCATCTGATTGCTGGCCCTTTTGATGTCCCCAAAGGAGAAGGTGTGCTCCTCCCCCTGGACGTTGCACCACACCAGGGCCCGCTTGTCTGGCGCCCTGTCGGCGATCTTGTCCACCACATCGTATCCGAAGTTGAAGTTGTCCGGGTACTTTAGTGTAAACCTTGTGAGACGGCCCTTTTCGTCAAAGGACTCTTCGCAATATTCCTGATATACGCTCATGCCTGTGCCTTTCCCACCGCGGCCGTGCCCAGGGCGCGGAATCTGTTATAGCGGTTTTGCGTCAGCTCCGGGTCCTTGGCGAGCTCCCGGAGCTCCTCCGTCAGGAGGGCGCGGATCCGGGCGTAGAATACCTGGGCGCCCATGTCGTTCTCGGAGAGGATACGGTCGATGACGCCCAGGCTCTTGGCGTCCTCGGCGGTCATCTTGAGGCTGGAGGCGGCCTCGGGGGCCTTGCCGGGGTCCTTCCAGAGGATGCTGGCGCATCCCTCCGGGGAGATGACGGAATAGACGGCGTTTTCCAGCATCCAGACCCTGTCCGCCATGGCCAGGGCCAGGGCGCCGCCGCTGCCGCCCTCGCCGATGAGGACGGAGATGATGGGGACGCAGAGGGTGGACATCTCCAGCAGGTTCTCCGCGATGGCCTCCCCCTGGCCCCGTTCCTCGGCGTCGATGCCGCAGTACGCCCCGGCGGTGTCCACGAAGCTGACCACGGGACGGCCGAACTTCTCCGCCTGCTTCATGAGGCGCAGGGCCTTGCGGTAGCCCTCCGGCTGGGGCATCCCGAAATTGCGCCGGGTGCGCTCCTTGGCGGTGTGGCCCTTTTCGATGGCGATCACGGTGACAGGAAGGCTCCCGAGCCTGGCAAGGCCCCCCACCACGGCCGGGTCGTCCCCGAAGCGCCGGTCCCCGTGGAGCTCCATGAAGCCCTGAAAGATGTTCCTGATAAAGTCACTGCCCGTGGGCCGCTTGTTGTCCCGCACGAGCCTCACCCGTTCGTAGGCTGTCCCGCTCATGATGCCCTCCTTCCGCTGTGGAGCTTCAGCAGCTCCGACAGCACCTTTTTCTGGTTGGAGCGAGGGACGATGCTGTCGATAAACCCGTGCTCCAGAACAAACTCCGCCTTTTGAAAGCCGCTGGGGAGGGACCGCCGGGTGGTCTGCTCGATGACCCTGGCCCCGGCGAAGCCCACGGTGGCCCCGGGCTCCGCCAGGATGATATCCGCCTCCATGGCGAAGCTGGCGGTGACGCCCCCGGTGGTGGGGTCCGTCAGGACCGCGATGTACAGCAGGCCCACATCGCTGTGGTGCTTCACCGCCGCGCTGGTCTTGGCCATCTGCATCAGGGACAGCAGTCCCTCCTGCATCCTGGCCCCGCCGGATACGGTGAAGCCCACCACCGGCAGACGGTGGGAGGCGGCGTACTCAAAGAGGGAGGCGATTTTCTCCCCCACGGCACTGCCCATACTGCCCATCATAAAGTAGGGCTCCATCACAAAGACACAGCACCTCTGCCCGCCTATGGCGGCACTGCCGCACACCACGGCCTCGTCCTCGCCGCTGGCCGCCCGGACAGTCTCAATCTTGTCCTGATAGCCCGGGAAGCCCAGGGGGTCCTCCGCTCTCATGTGGACGTAGAGCTCCCGGAAGCTCCCCCTGTCGGTGATCATCCGGATCCGCTGGCGGGCCTTCATGCGGAAATGGTACCCGCAGGAGCAGACCAGGTCGCTGGCCCAGAGGCGGCTCAGGGGGATGTCCCTGTGGCAGTTGGGGCAGGTTTTCTCCGGCTCCCCCGCGTCCCGCTGGATGGGCGCGGCGGTGCGTCCGCCCTCCTCTAAGTTGTTCATGGGCTTTAGAAATTTCAGCAAAAGCATCTGGATCGTACCCTGCGCCCCGGCAAGGGTAAACTCCCCGCCGTGGAGAGCCGACAGCGCGGAGACCAGCACATAGGGGTCATGCTCGATGTCG
>CANRMY010000053.1 GCA_947631845.1 uncultured Oscillospiraceae bacterium
GGGAAAGGAGGAGCGAACCTGGCGCCTGAGGGCGAATACTTGGAGCCCGAGGTTAAGCCGGTTCCGCGACGACGCTCACGCGCGGATATGAGTGGTACCATGGGTATCGACTACCTCCGCGGCAGCCGTACCGCCGAAACATAGCTTGGGCCCGGTTTACCACCGGGCCCAAAAATTGTTTTTCTCTTCTTTGAAGCTTTCTTCTCTTTTGTCAACACAAAAGAGAAGAAAGCGTATTCCCTGCCGCCCGGGGCGGGCGGAGCCCCCCGCCTGGGTCAGGCGGTTATTTTCCCTCGTTTCGCGCTCTCACCGCCAGGTTGGAGAACACCAGCGCCACGGCGCAGGGGGCCAGGACGGCCAGGGTGCTCATCTCGCCGCCGGAGCGGAAATAGAGCACCACCATCAGGAGGGTCACAAGCACAAAGACAGCCGTCAGGATCCAGAAGATCACGCTTCGCTTCATGCCGCTCCCCTCACCTTCTGAAGCTGTCCTTCAGCGCCACGGAGCGGTTGAAGACCAGCTTATCCGGGGTGGAGTCCTTGTCCGCGGTGAAATAGCCCAGGCGCAGGAACTGGAAATCATCATGGGGCCGGGCCGTCCCCAGGGCGCGCTCGGCCTTGCAGCCGGTGACGGTCTCCAGGCTGTTGGGGTTGATATGCTCTACAAAAGCGTCCCCGAAGGCGTCGGGATCCGGGTCGGTAAAGAGGTTGTCGTAGAGCCGCGCCTCCATATCCACCGCCGTCCCGGCGTCCACCCAATGGAGGGTAGCCCCCTTCACCTTCCGGCCGTCGGCGGGGTCGCCGCCCCGGGAGTCCGGGTCATAGGTGCAGTGGATCGCGGTGACGCGGCCGCTCCCGTCCTTTTCGCAGCCGGTGCAGGTGATCAGGTACGCGCCCTTCAGGCGGCACTCCGGTCCGCCGGGGGTGAGCCGCTTGTATTTCGGGGCGGGCACCTCCATAAAATCCTCCGCCTCCACCCAGAGCTCCCGGGAGAAGGACACGGGCCGGACGCCCGCCTCCGGATCGGAGGGGTTGTTCTCCACCTCCACCGTCTCGGTTTTCCCCTGGGGGTAGTTGTCGATGATGAGCTTCACCGGGCGCAGAACGGCCATCCGCCGGGGCGCGTGGGCGTTGAGATCCTCCCGCAGGCACGCCTCCAGCAGGGCGTACTCCACGGTGCTGGTCACCTTGGCCACGCCGATCTTATCGGTGAAGGCCAGAATGGAGGCGGGGGTATAGCCCCGGCGGCGCAGGCCGCACAGGGTGGGCATCCGGGGGTCGTCCCAGCCGGAGACATAGCCCTCCTCCACCAGCCTTCTCAGCTTGCGCTTGGACATGACGGTGTTGGTGATGCCCAACCGCGCGAACTCGATCTGCCGGGGCTTCGAGGGCACGTCCACGTTGTTGATGACCCAGTCGTACAGGGGCCGGTGATCCTCGTATTCCAGGGAGCACAGGGAGTGGGTGATGCCCTCCAGGGCGTCCTGGATGGGGTGGGCAAAGTCGTACATGGGGAAGATGCACCACTTTGTCCCCTGGCGGTGGTGCTCGATATAGCGGATGCGGTACAGCACAGGGTCGCGCATGTTGAAGTTGCCGCTGGCCAGGTCGATCTTCGCCCGGAGGGTATATTTCCCCTCGGGAAACTCCCCCGCCTTCATCCGCTCAAAGAGATCCAGGGATTCCTCCATGGGTCTGTCGCGCCAGGGGGAGCGGGCGGGGGTGTTCACGTCGCCCCGGTATTCCCGGAACTGCTCCGGTGTCAGCTCGCAGACGTAGGCCAGACCCTTTTTGATGAGGCCGACGGCCAGCTCGTAGGTCTTCTCGAAATAGTCCGAGCCGTAGAAAAACCGGTCGTCCCAGTCAAAGCCCAGCCAGTGGATGTCCTCCTTAATGGCGTCCACGTACTCCGTGTCCTCCTTGGCCGGGTTTGTGTCGTCCATGCGCAGGTTGCAGATGCCGCCGAAGCGCCGGGCCGTTCCGAAGTCGATGCACAGCGCCTTGCAGTGGCCGATGTGCAGGTAGCCGTTGGGCTCCGGCGGGAAACGGGTGTGCACCTGCCTGCCCTCAAAACGCCCGCCGGGCGCGATATCCTCCGCCACAAACGCCTCGATGAAATTTCTGCTCTCAAAATCGCCCATACGCGTCTTCCTTTCGCTTTTGCTTGCTTTGGAGCTTATTATATCAAAAATAAGCCCAAAGTCAAGGAAAATCCGGCCCCGGGCGTAAGACTTGCGCTATAAAAAGCCTCCCGCCCCGCGGGCGGGAGAGGCGACTTAAAAATTTTTCTGAAAATTAATTATTTTTGCTTGACAATTACTTTGGTATGTGGTATAATACCCACAGTCCAAAGAAAGAGTCTCAGCCGTTGAAGCGGTTCATGGCCTCGGCGGCGCCCTTTGTGATGACGCACGCCACGGCGTCGGCGGCGCGGGAGGCGGTTTTCAGGATCGTCTCGGCGTCCTCGTCGTGGAAAACCGACAGCACCCAGTCCACCAGCTGCCAGTCCGGGGGGACCTTTCCCACGCCCAGGCGCACGCGAGGGAAATTCTCCCCGCCGCACTTGGCGATGATGTCCTTCAGGCCGTTGTGGCCTCCGGCGGAGCCGGAGGGGCGCACCCGGAGGCGGCCCAGGTCCAGGTTCACGTCGTCGGAGACCACCACCAGGCGCTCCGGGGGGAGCTTATAAAACCGCATGGCTTCGGAGACGGCGTCGCCGGACAGGTTCATGAAGGTCTGGGGCTTCATGAGCAGTACCTTCCGCCCCTCCAGCTCGCAAACCCCCGTCAGCGCGTGGAATTTTGACCGGTCGATGGCCACGGTATGCTTTTTGGAAAAGGCGTCGGCGGTGAGAAAGCCCGCGTTGTGGCGGGTCATCCCGTACTTAAGGCCCGGATTGCCCAGGAACACGGCGATCCACTCCACGCCGGAGGGTCTGCTGAAGAGCATAACAGTCTCCTTTTCTCGCAAATATCACAAATTCCCTCCCCTTTTGGGGGAGGGAGCGGAAGTTTTGCATTTTGGCTTATTTGTAGAGGGTGGACATGGAGACCTCCTCGTACACCCTGTCGATGGCCTCGGCGAACATGGGGGCGATGGAGAGGAACTTGATCTTGTCGCATTTTTTCGACTCGATCTCGGGGATGGAGTCCAGCAGTACCAGCTCCTTGATATAGCTGGCGCTGATGCGCTCGATGGCGGGGCCGGACAGAACGGCGTGGGAGGCGCAGGCGTAGACGTTTTTCGCCCCGCCGATCTCCACCAGGGCCTTGGCGGCGCCGCACAGGGAGCCGGCGGTGTCCACCATGTCGTCAAAGAGGATCACGTCCATATCCTGGACGGAGCCGATGATGTTCATGACCTCGGACTGGTTGGCGCGCTCGCGGCGCTTGTCCACGATGGCCAGGTTCAGCCCCAACCGGTGGGCGAAATTCCGGGCGCGGGCCACACTGCCCACATCGGGGGAGACCACCATGACGCCGGGGTTGCCCTCACCGAACATTTTGGCGTAATAATCGGCAAAAATCGGCGCCCCAGCCAGATTATCCACGGGTATGTCAAAAAATCCCTGGATCTGGGGGGCGTGTAAATCCATGGTCAGCACACGGTCGGCGCCGGCGGAGGCGATCAGATTGGCAACGAGCTTGGCGGAGATGGGGTCGTGGCTCTTGGCCTTGCGGTCCTGACGGGCGTAGCCGAAATAGGGCATCACGGCGGTGATGCGTCCGGCGGAGGCGCGGCGGCAGGCGTCGATCATCACAAGGAGCTCCATCAGGTTGTCGTTGACGGGGGCGCAGGTGGACTGCACCAGGAACACGTCGGAACCGCGCACCGTCTCGTAGAGAGACAGCGACACCTCGCCGTCGGAGAAGTGGGTCACGGTCATGTCACCCAGGCGGGTGCCCATGTTGCGGCAGATGGCCTCGGCCAGGGTCCTGTTGGAATTTCCGCAGAAAATCTTGATATCCTTGCCATGTGAGATCATAGGGGTGCCCTCCGATCATATTTGGTTTTGGTATTTTCATTCTAACACAAACACGGCGGAAAGTGGTGACAAAAAAGAGAGAAAGTTTCGACAGATTTCGGTCAAAACCGCCTAAGGCGACGGAAGTTGAACCCACGCCGGTTTTCGCCGGCTGATTTACGCCAATACGTCGTCAAAAGCCTTGACAATACACAAAGTATTCTCTGCGGCTTTTTCCTCGTCTTGACGCAAATCAGCTCGCCGAAAACTGCTTTGCACTCCACGCGGAGCAATTTTCGAGGGATTTTCTGCGCGGAGGAGGCAACCTCGGGTCCCCAATGCGATCAAAATCGCATTGGGAAAGGAGGAGCCGAGCCAGCGCCTGAGGGCGAATACTTGGAGCCCGAGGTTAAGCGGCTCGCGCGACGACGCGGCAAGGCAACGACGACAAGTGGAAAAGCGCCGAAAAGGGCCCGCGTGGAGCGACGCGGGTTCAACTCCCGTCGCCTACGAGAATTTATAGTGTTAAAACCTCAAAGACATGCAGTGTCCCGTCTGAGACACGAAAGCGCACATCGAAGCCGCCGTAGGAAAGGCCGTATTCCCGGCCGGGATTGGACTGGTAGGAGGGGCGCGGGTCGTGGGAGAGGATCTCTAAAAGCGCCAGGCGTTTTTCCTCCGGGAGCAGGGCGGCCAGCTCCGGCGGCAGCTCCACCGTCAGGCGTCTCTCCGGCAGGGAATCGGTGTAGCCGCCGGCGGCGTCGGGGCGGGCGTCGGCGTAGGGCAGATAGGGCTTGATGTCGAAGATGGGCGTGCCGTCGGTCATGTCCGCGCCGGAGACCAGGAGGGCGGGGCCGTCGGGGGCGTCCCACTCCACCCGCAGGAGCCGGACACAGGAGAGGCCCACCGGGTTGGGCCGGTTAGGGGAGCGGGTGGCAAAGACGCCCATACGCCGGTTGCCCCCCAGGCGCGGGGGCCGGACGGTGGGGGACCAGTCCTTTTGACGCACCCGGTCGAAGCGCCAGAGGAGCCAGAGATGGGAAAAGCCCTCGATGCCCCGGAGCGCGTCGGGGTTGCGGTATTCCGGCTCAAAGACCACCCGGGAGCAGACATGCTCCGCCAGCCCCGCCTGGCGGGGCACGCCGAATTTATCGGTAAAATCGCACCGGAGACGCGCGATGACGTTCACGGCGAAGGTTTCGGGCATCCGATTGCCTCCCTCGCTCTTAAACGAGCTTGTCTTAGACCCCATCAGTATACCGCAAAAAGGCGCTTCTGTCCAGCGAAAACCCGCGTCCGCGCCGGGATGGGCTTGTAAATCGGTTTTTTATGGCTTATAATCAGGGTAAACAAAGAAGGGAGGGCGCGGCGTGGAGATCGTTGTCATCGGCGGCGGGGCGTCGGGCCTGGCCGCGGCCATAGAGGCGGCGAAATACGGGAGCGTGACCGTTCTGGAGCGGAGCGAACGGGTGGGCCGGAAGCTGGCCGTCACCGGCAACGGCCGGTGCAACCTGACAAATCTTGATCTGGCCCCGGAGCGCTACCACGGGGAGGCGCCGGCCTTCGCCCGTCCCGCCCTGGAGCGGTTCGGCGTGGAGGACACGCTGAGATTTTTTTACAGGCTGGGCATGGTGACCGTGGCGGAGCCCTCCGGGCGGGTCTACCCCCACTCCGACCAGGCCGGGAGCGTGGTGGACGTTCTGCGCTTTGGGGCCCTGGAGCGGGGCGTGAGGCTTCTCTGCGGGGAAAAAGTACTGGAGATCCGGCCGGAAAAGGGCGGCTTTACGGTGCTGACGGCCGGCGGTTCCCGCCGGGCGGACCGGGTGATCGCGGCCCCCGGCGGGGCGGCGTGTCCCCGGGCCGGGGGGACGGAGGAGGGATACCGCCTGCTGACGGACCTGGGCCACACCAGGACGGCGCTCCGGCCCTCCCTTGTGCAGCTGAGGACGGAGAACAGCTTCACCCGGCCCCTGAAGGGCGTCCGGGCGGACGCCGGGGTGAAGGTGATCGGCCGGGGTGGGACGCTGGCGGAGAGCGCCGGGGAGGTGCAGTTCACCGACTACGGCGTGTCGGGGCCGGCGGTCTTTGAGATCTCCCGGGCCGCCTCTACGGCGGACAGGTGCGTTCTGCGGCTGGATCTTCTGCGGCGCGTCGGGACGGAGGAGCTGACCGCGCTTCTGGAAAAGCGGCGCGAGACGGCCCTGACGGCGGAGAATCTGCTGACGGGCGTCCTGCACAACAAGCTGGGCCGTACCCTGCTGACAAGGCTGGGATACGCCCTGCAAACGCCCCTGAGGGCGCTGACGGACGGCGATATCCGCCGGATCGCCGGGGCGGTCAAGGCGGTGGAGCTGCCCGTCACCGGCACCATGGGCATGGAGGGGGCCCAGGTCACCGCCGGGGGCATCCGCACGGCGGAATTTGACCCCGCGACGCTGGAGAGCCGCCTTATCCCAGGCCTCTTCGCCTGCGGCGAGGTGCTGGACGTGGACGGGGACTGCGGCGGCTTCAATCTCCAGTGGGCCTGGAGCTCAGGAAGGCTGGCCGGGAATCTGGGAGGCCTGCGATGCTGAGACTGAGAGATCTGTCCGTCCCCATGGGGGAGGACGGGCGCGAGGCGGTACTGCGCGCCGCGGCCAGGGATCTGGGCGTGCCGGAGGGGGAGATCCGGGAGCTGAAGCTCCGCCGCCGGTCGGTGGACGCCCGAAAGAAGAACGATATCCGCCTCATCTACACCGTGGACGTTTCCCTCTGCGGGGACGAGGCGGCAGTTTTGCGGCACTGCCGGAGCGGGAAGGCCGCGCCGGCGGAGGCGTATGTCTACACCGTCCCCAACGGCGGGGAGCGGCTCTCCCGGCGGCCCGTCATCGCCGGCTTCGGCCCGGCGGGGATGTTCGCGGGGCTTGTGCTGGCCCTGGCCGGGGCCAGGCCGCTGATTTTGGAGCGGGGCCGGGATGTGGAGGCCAGGGAACGGGACGTGGAGCGCTTCTGGAGCACGGGAATTTTGGACCCCGGCTCCAACGTGCAGTTCGGCGAGGGCGGGGCCGGGGCCTTCTCCGACGGGAAGCTGAATACCGGCACGAAAAATCCCCGGATCCAGTGGGTGCTGGACCGGTTCGTGGAATTCGGGGCCGGGGAGAACGTGGCGTATGAGGCCAAGCCCCATGTGGGCACGGACCGGCTGAGGGTCGTGGTGAAAAATCTCCGGGAGCGTATCATCGGGCTGGGCGGTGAGATCCGCTTAGGCGCGGCGGTGACGGGCATAAAAACCGAAGCGGGCCGTGTCACGGGGGTGGTGATCAACGGCACGGAGGAGCTTGCGTGCGACCACCTGATCCTCGCCATCGGCCACAGCGCCAGGGACACCTTCGCCCTGCTCCACGGTCTGGGCGTGCCCATGGATCCCAAGCCCTTCGCCATGGGAGTGCGGATCGAGCATAGCCAGCGGGCGCTGGACAGGTGTCAATACGGGGCTCTGGCGGGCCACCCGGCCCTGGGCGCGGCGGATTACAAGCTGGCGGTCCACACCGCCCGGGGGAGCGCGTACACCTTCTGCATGTGTCCCGGCGGGTACGTGGTGGCCGCCGCCTCGGAGGCGGGCGGGGTGTGTACCAACGGCATGAGCTTTTCCGGCCGGGACGGGGAGAACGCCAATTCCGCGCTTTTAGTGGGCCTGGACACGGCGGATTTTCCCTATCCCGGCGTGCTGGGCGGCGTGGCGTGGCAGCGGGAGCTGGAGCGCCGTGCCTTCGAGGCTGCGGGGGGCTATTTTGCCCCGGCCCAGACCGTGGGGGATTTTCTGGGAACGCCCGCCGCGCCCTCGGTGGAGCCCACCTACAGGCCGGGGGTGCGCCGCATCGACCTCCACACGGTCCTGCCGGAGCGCATCACGGCGGCCATGGCGCTGGCCCTGCCGGAGCTGGGGAGGAAGCTGCCCCTTTTCCGGGACAAGGGGGCGGTGCTCACCGGGCCGGAGACGCGCAGCTCCTCGCCGGTGCGGATCCTGAGGGACGAAACCCGCCAGTCGCCCCTCCGGGGCCTGTGGCCCTGCGGGGAGGGGGCCGGCTATGCCGGGGGCATCACCTCCGCCGCCGTGGACGGGATGCTCACCGCCGAGGCGGTGCTGAAGGATTATCCGTCTTAACCCGACGGGGGAATAAGGTGTCCGCCTTACAGGCGGACGGGAACTTGCTTTCTCCTCTTTTGTGTTGACAAAAGAGGAGAAAGCAACAAAGAGGAGAAAAACAACTTTTGGGCCTGGTGGTGAACCAGGCCTAAGCTTAGTTACGGCGGTCCGGCTCCCGCGGAGGTGGACGATACACATGGTCCCATCCATATCCGCGCGGGCATAAACGAATTGACCAGCGCCTAACCCGCTTAGCCGCTCACCGCTCTGTCAATAATGCCATCGTTCCTCTTTCGGGCCGCGCTGGTGCAGTTGTGTTCGTGTGGTAATTTTTAGTGCTGCGTCTGTCCCTATAGGGGCCAGAGACCCCCGGCCGCCCGTCCCGGTCAACAACTGGGCTGTCAATCATCGGTGGACGGGTCGCCGGGGACGGCGACTCCTACGGGTACATTGTACGAAATGCCCGGAAGTTCGTGGGCCGCCGAGGGCGGCGGCCCGTACGGCGATGAACGATAGATTTTCGGAAATCCGGAAGACGGGCCGGCCGGGTGTCCGGCCCGTACGGAAGCAGAAACGATGGTTTCGAACACCGCACGTTACCCGCCGCACCAGCGCGGCCCAAAAAAGGACATCACGCCTCATGGACAGAGCGGTGAGCGGCTAAGCGGGTTAAACGCAGAGGCAATGCGTCAACGTCACGCGCGGATATGAATGGGACCATGGGTATCGTTTATTGCCGCGACAGCCGTTCCGCCGTAATAACGCTTGGGCCCGGTTCACCACCAGGCCCAAAAATTGCTTTTCTCTTCTTTGCAGCTTTCTTCTCTTTTGTCAACGCAAAAGAGAAGAAAGCGTATTTTCCCCGCCCTATGAGGGCGGACACCTTATTCCCCTCGCCGGGGTCAGGCGGACACCTTATAACCCCCGCTGGGATAAGGCGATAAAACGCCGGTTTTCGGGGGTTGATTAATTGCGCAAGCTATGGTATACTTTTTCTAATTGACTACGCTTTTGGAAAGGAGGGGACGGTTTGCCTATCGTTCCTGACGCATCCATGAACAAGCGTTTGGCGGTGCTGATCGACGCGGACAACGTGCCCAGAGGGACGCTGGCGGGGATCATGCAGGAGGTGGCCATCTACGGCACGCCCACCATCAAGCGCATTTACGGGGACTGGACGGGGCCGCACATCGCCGGGTGGAAGAACTCCCTGCTGGAAAACGCGGTGACGCCCATTCAGCAGTACAGCTACACCACGGGCAAAAATTCCACGGATTCCGCCATGATCATCGACGCCATGGACATCCTCTACACCGAGAAGGTGGACGGGTTCGTGCTGGTGTCCTCCGATTCGGATTTCACCCGTCTGGCCATACGTCTCCGGGAGGCGGGGATGACGGTGTTCGGCATCGGCGAGCGCAAGACGCCGGAGCCATTTATCGCGGCCTGCGACAAATTCATCTACATCGAAAACATCAAGCAGCCGGTGGAGCCCAGCGCCCCGGAGGAGGCCCACCCGCCCAAGGACAGGCGGGCAAAGCCCGCCCAGAACGAGAACCGGATCCCCAAGTCGCTGGTGCGGCTCATCGCCCAGTCGGTGGCGGATCTCTCCGACGGGGAGGACGCGGTCTATATGGGGGAGCTGGGGAACCTGATCATGAAGAAAAAGCCGGACTTCGACTGCCGCAACTACGGCTTCAAGTCCCTGTCGGCGCTGATCAAGTCCATCGACCGCTTTGAGGTGGATTTCCGCCAGACCACGGACCCCAACGTGAAGCACCCCTATGTGCGGGACAAGGAGGCATAGCGTAAGCTTCTATGGAGCAACGACCCCGAAAAAAACATAAATTGCTCTGGGCGGTCTTAGTCCTGGCGCTGATTTTGGGCGTGTGCCTCTACGACAGCAACACGCGCCTGGTGACGGATGAATTTCTGCTGGGAGATGAGACGCTCCCCACGGATCTGGAGGGCGTGCGGATCGTACACCTCTCCGATCTGCACGCCAAACGCTTCGGGGAGGGGAATTCCGAGCTGATCGAGGCCGTCAGGGCCGCGGAGCCCGACATCATCTGCGTCACCGGCGACATGGTGGACGGGGCCCGGGAGAAGCAGGAGCCCTATGTCCGGGAGCTGATGGGGGAGCTTGTAAAGCTCGCGCCCGTCTACTTCGTCTCCGGCAACCACGAGTGGGCCGCCGGCTGGGCCAGGGAGCTCTTCAAGGTCCTGGAGGAGCTGGGCGTCACGGTACTGCGCAACGAATATGTGACCTACGGCCGGGGGAACGATTACATCGTCATCGCCGGCATGGACGACCCCAACGGGCTGAGAGATCAGAAGACGCCGGAACAGGTGGTGGAGGAGATTCGGGAGGACCATCCGGGCAAATATATCCTGATGCTCTACCACCGGGACACGGAGCTTGACATGTGGGCCGGTCTGGGGGTGGACGCGGTGCTGTGCGGCCACGCCCACGGCGGGCTGGTGCGGCTGCCCTTCACCGACGGGCTCATCGCGCCGGGCCAGGGCTTCTTCCCCACCTGGACGGCCGGGATCTATGAAAAGGACGGCACCCAGATGCTGGTATCCAGGGGACTGGCCGGGTCGCACCTGGCGCCCAGACTCTTCAACAACCCGGAGATCGTGTCGGTGACGCTGTCGCGTCATGCGAAAACGGAATGAATACTTTTTCCCGCCGCGCATAAAATGATATGTATTTCATTTTCGCGGGAGGGAAGAATTATGGAGGAAAAGGTCGAAAGGCCCGCGCCCAAGCCGGATATCGACGAGCTGATCTTCGGCGACGAGGACAGGGGACACTCCGAGAGATAGCGGCTATTACATACCGAAGAAGGATTGATGAACATGATCGTAGAATACGAGGATTATAAGACAAAAATCGGCGCCATGAAGCCCCAGCTGGAGACGATCCGCCGGGCCATGAAGCTGGACGAGGTGTCGGCGGAGATCGACAAGCTCCAGGCCGAATCCGAGGCCGACGGCTTCTGGAACGACCAAAAGAACTCCCAGAAGGTGCTCCAGCGGTTGAAGCAGCTGAAGAACAAGCGGGAGAGCTTCCAGAAGATGGAGAGCCGGTACGGCGATCTGGAGACGCTGTGCGAGATGGCCATCGAGGAGGAGGACATCTCCCTGCTGCCGGAGCTGGAGGCGGAGTACAACGCCTTTGCGGCGGATCTGGAGACCACGCGCCTGGCCACCATGCTGTCCGGGGAGTACGACAGCTCCAACGCCATTCTCAGCTTCCACGCCGGCGCCGGCGGGACGGAGGCCCAGGACTGGACGGAGATGCTCTACCGCATGTACACCCGCTGGGCCGAGCGCCACGGGTTCAAATACACCATCCTGGACTACCTGGACGGCGAGGAGGCGGGCATCAAATCCGCCACCATCAAGATCGACGGAGAGAACGCCTACGGCTACTTAAAGAGCGAGAGCGGCATCCACCGGCTGGTGCGGGTGAGCCCCTTTGACGCCTCCGGCCGCCGCCACACCAGCTTCGCCGCCGTGGAGGTGATGCCGGAGATCACCGACGACAGCGAGATCGAGATCCGGGAGGAGGACATCGAGATGCAGGTGTTCCGCTCCTCCGGGGCCGGCGGCCAGAAGGTCAACAAGACCAGCTCCGCCGTGCGTCTCATCCACAAACCCACGGGCATCGTGGTGTCCTGCCAGGTGGAGCGCAGCCAGTTCCAGAACAGGGACGCCTGCATGACCATGCTGCGGGCGCGTCTCGCCGAGATCAAGGAGCGGGAGCACCTGGAGAAGATCGAGGACATCAAGGGCGTACAGATGAAGATCGAGTGGGGCAGCCAGATCCGCTCCTACGTCTTCATGCCCTACACCCTGGCCAAGGATCACCGGACGGGCTTTGAAAACGCCAATATTTCCGCTGTGATGGACGGCGATCTGGACGGATTCATCAACGCGTATCTGGCTATGAAAGCGGAGGCGTAATTGGCGTTTTCAAAAGGAAGCGAAAGCGACCCGCGCCTGTGGCGCGCAAAATAAAATCACGTCCCGCGCGGCTTTCCGCGCGGGGCAAACGCCAATATAAGCGCCGTGATGGACGGCGATCTGGACGGGTTCATCAACGCGTATCTGGCTATGAAGGCGGAGGCATAACCGTTATTCTCCCGCGCGGCTTTCCGCGCGGGACTTGATTTTATTTTTCATGTCACGGATGCGGGCCGTTTACGCTCCCCTTTTAAAAAAAGAACAATTTATCCGCAAAAAACACTTTACAACAGGGGAAACGTATGGTAGAATAGCATGGATTGCCCCTCTACATGGATTTGCGGAGTATTCCGGCGCTGCCGCCGGAGCCTTTCAGCCCTTTTCTATGTTCAGCGGGGACTACTGAAAGAAAGGAGCGCCACCCATGATCACCAAGGAGCAGAAAACCGCCGTTATCGACGCCAACCGCCGCAGCGAGCGCGACACCGGTTCCCCGGAGGTTCAGATCGCCATCCTCACCGAGCGCATCAACCAGCTCACCGAGCATCTGAAGGTCCACAAAAACGACGCCCACAGCCGTCTTGGCATGTACAAGATGATCGGCCGCCGCCGTCGCCTTCTGGACTATCTGATGGACAAGGACATCGAGCGTTACCGCGCCATCATCGCCAAGCTTGGCATCCGCAAGTAAGCGAACCGGGTATTATATGCGGTCAAAAAATCGCATATAATACCCATTGTTCCTTTTTTGCCCCCGGAACAGTCAACAAGGAGTCCGGCTGTTTTAGTATTTGAATGAACGTCCGGCATCCGGGCCTTGATTCAAGTGCTAAAAGGCCGCGACTCCGAAAATAAATACAAAAGGAGTCAACTCATGATTATCAAGCACAGAGAATTTCCCAACTACAAAAAGTACGAGATGACCCTGGCGGGCCGGCCCCTCACCCTGGAGGTGGGCAAGCTGGCCGAGCTTGCCAATTCCGCGGTGCTGGTGACCTACGGCGAGACCACCGTCCTCTGCACCGTGGTGGCCTCTCCCCGTCCCAAAGACGGCATCGACTACTTCCCCCTCAGCGTTGAGTTCGAGGAGAAGCTCTACTCCGTGGGCCGCATCCCCGGCGGATACACCCGCCGCGAGGGCAAGCCCTCCGAGCGCGGCACCCTGTCCTCCCGTATGATCGACCGGCCCATGCGTCCCCTGTTCCCCTCTGACCTGAGAAACGACGTGGTGGTGACCTGCACCGTCCTGTCCACCGACCACGACTGCGCCCCAGAGATCGCCGCCATGATCGGCGCCTCCGCCGCCGTGTCCATCTCCGATGTGCCCTTCGCGGGTCCCATCGCCGGCGTGGGTCTGGGCCTCATCGACGGCAAATATATCATCAACCCCACCAGCGAGGAGCGCAAGATCTCCGAGATGTACTGCACCATCGCCGCTACCATGGGCAAGATCGTCATGATCGAGGCCGGCGGCGACCAGATCCCCGAGGACGTGATGTATAACGGCATCATCGCCGCCCACGAGGCCATCAAGCCCGTGATCGCCCTCATCGATCAGATGGTGGCCGAGGTGGGCAAGCCCAAATTCGAGTACGAGCACGCCTCCTTCAACCAGGAGCTCTTCGACAAGATCGTGGACAAGTACCTGGACGACGTGCGCTACGCCATGGACACCGACGACAAGAACATCCGCGAGGAGCGCTACAACGCGGTGGTCAACAAGATGATCGAGACGTTCGGCGAGGAGTATCCCGAGATCACCGCCCAGCTGGAGGAGATCACCTACAAGATCCAGAAAAAGGTGGTCAAGCAGTGGCTCTTAGAGGGCAAGCGCGTGGACGGCCGCGCCATGAACGAGATCCGTCCCCTGGCCGCCGAGGTGGGCGTCCTGCCCCGCGTCCACGGCTCCGGTCTTTTCACCCGCGGCCAGACCCAGGTGCTCAGCGTGTGCACCCTGGCCACCCTCTCCGCCGCCCAGAAGCTGGACACCATCTGGGAAGAGGAGGAGAAGCGCTATATCCACCACTACAACTTCCCCAACTACTCCGTGGGTGAGGCGCGGCCCAGCCGCTCCACCTCCCGGCGCGAGATCGGTCACGGCGCTCTGGCCGAGAAGGCCCTGGAGCCTGTGATCCCCTCCGAGGAGGATTTCCCCTACGCCATCCGCGTAGTCAGCGAGGTCCTCTCCTCCAACGGCTCCACCTCCCAGGGCTCCATCTGCGGCTCCACCCTGGCCCTCATGGACGCCGGCGTGCCCATCAAGGCCCCCGTGGCTGGCATCTCCTGCGGCTTGATACACGACGACAACGGCGATTGGAAGACCTTCATCGACATCCAGGGCGTGGAGGATTTCCACGGCGAGATGGATTTCAAGGTGGCCGGCACCAAGAAGGGTATCACCGCTATCCAGATGGATCTGAAGAACGACGGCCTGACCTACGACATCATCAAGAACGCCTTCGAGATCACCCGTGAGGCGCGCATCCAGATCCTGGACGAGATCATGCTGCCCGTGATAAGCGAGCCTCGCCACGAGCTGGCCAAGTCCGCCCCCAAGATGATCTCCATGCACATCGATCCGGACAAGATCCGCGAGGTCATCGGCTCCGGCGGAAAGGTCATCCAGAAGATCTGCGCCGACACCGGCTGCAAGATCGACCTGGAGGACGACGGCTCCGTGTTCATCAGCCATCAGGACATCGAGGCCTGCCGCGCCGCCAAGAAGATCATCGACGATATCTGCTTTGTCCCCGAGGTGGGCAAGCTGTACTTCGGCCAGTGCGTCCGGGTCATCCCCATCGGCGCCTTTGTGGAGCTGGTGCCCGGCAAGGACGCCATGTGCCACATCAAGGATCTGGAGTTCAAGCGCACGGAGAAGGTGGAGGACGCCCTGAACGTGGGCGACTGGACCTGGGTGAAGTTCCTGGGCATCGACGAGCGGGGCCGCTGGAACATCTCCCGCAAGGACGCCATCCGTGAGCGCGAGGCCATGGGTCTTCCCATCGACAAGGCGTAACCCCCACGTAAAGGGCACCAAAAACCCACACAAAAGCGGAAATCGCGCGGCGGATCACGGTATTCGCCGCGCTCTTCTATAGGAGGTGACGCCAATGAAATACTCCCTGTTGAGCAAATTCCGCTCGGAGCTTATGGGTATTGCCATGATCGCCGTGATGCTCTTCCACGCCACGGATCTGGGGACGGATCTCAATGGCCTCGACCAGCTCCGTTCCCTGGGCTTCGGCGGCGTGGATATCTTCATCCTCCTCTCTGGGGTCGGCCTGGCCATGTCGCTGTCCCGGCGGGAACAGACGGACGCGGAATTTCTCTCCCGGCGGGCCTGGCGCGTCCTGCCGGCCTATTACGCGGTGATGCTGCCCTACACGCTGTTTCTGTACCTGGCCGGCCGCGCGCAGCTGTCCACGTTCCTCTGGAATTCCATCCTGCTTAACTACTGGGTAGGCTGTATGGGCGGCTTCAACTGGTATGTCGGCGGCATCATGCTCCTCTATCTGGTGACCCCGCCGGTGTTCCGGTTCCTGCGTTCCCACCGCCGCAGGGCGCCGATCCTTCTGGCGGTGACGGCCGCCGCCTTTTTCGTGACCCAGGTGCTGATGCGGGATACCTGGTGGAACCATCTGGATGTGTTCTTCCGGATCCCGGTCTACGCCGCCGGCCTTGTGATTGGCCTGTGGATCGTGGAGGAGCGAAAATTCACCGCCGCGGACGGGGCCGCGCTGGTGGTCATGCTCCTGGCGGGGGTGGTCTACGCCCTCAACCGCATGTCCATGGGGGATTACGCGCCGGGCGCCTACATCTTTACCCTCATCACGGTCCCGGTCTGCCTCGGCCTCGCCTGGCTCATGGACAAGCTTCCCCTCAGGCCGCTTTACGCCGCCCTCCGGTTCCTGGGCGAAAACAGCCTGGAGATCTACCTTCTGAACGTGAGCCTGTTCTCGGAGACCGCCCTGCTCCGGCGCTTTTTTGACCCCGGCCCCGGCCACTATGTCTACTACGCCGCCGCCTTCGCCCTGAATATCCTCTTGGGCTGGGCTTTGCATAAGGCCGTGGGGGTAGCGGTAAACCGGCTCCGGAGGAGACGGGGTTCGGACCGTCCCATTAAATTTTAATTTGACATTCGAGCAATCAAGAGAAAATAAGAGAAAAACAGAGATTCAGAGAGATTTCAAATAGGCAGATAAAAAAGTTTGAAAATAGGTGTTGACACCAAATCCCGATTGTGCTATAAAAATAGGGCACGTTAAATTTTCCACTGAAATATTCCCGAAAAAAATAATATTCATTATGCTGGAGGAATACCATGTCCACTACACTCGCTAAGAAGGAGACAGTTACCCGCAAGTGGTACGTCCTGGACGCGGCGGGCAAGCCCCTTGGGCGCACCGCTGTCAAGGCCGCCACGCTTCTGCGCGGAAAGCACAAGCCCGATTACACCCCCAACGTTGACTGCGGCGACTTTGTCATCGTCATCAACGCCTCCAAGGCCGTTCTCACCGGCAACAAGCTGACCAAAAAGTATTACCGCCATCACAGCGGCTGGATCGGCGGCCTGAAGGAAGTCCAGTACGCCAGGATCATGGCCGAGAAGCCCGAGTTTGCCATGACCGAGGCCGTCAAGGGTATGCTGGCCAAAAATTCCCTGGGCCGCGATCAGCTGACCCGCCTGCGCGTCTATGCCGGCGAGGAGCACAAGCACGAGGCCCAGAAGCCCGAAGCCTGGACTCAGGAGTAAGGAGGAGTAGAGAATGTATACATCCAAGAAGCCCTATATGTACGGTACCGGCCGCAGAAAGTCCTCCGTGGCCCGCGTCCATCTTTTCCCCGGCGGAACCGGCAGGATCACCGTCAACGGCCGCGATATTGACGACTATTTTGGCCTCGACACCCTCAAATACATCGTCCGTCAGCCCCTGAACACCGTAGGCCTCATCGGCAAGGTGGACATTGAAGCCACCGTTACCGGCGGCGGCGTCTCCGGCCAGGCCGGCGCTGTCCGTCACGGCATCGCCCGCGCCCTGCTGGAGGTGGACGAGAGCTACCGCGCCCCCCTGAAGGCCGCCGGCTTCCTCACCCGCGACCCCAGAATGAAGGAGCGCAAGAAATACGGTCTCAAAGCCGCCCGTCGCGCTCCGCAGTTCAGCAAGCGTTAACAGAGCGGAGAAATTCAATCAAAACAGCTCAAAAA
>CANRMY010000054.1 GCA_947631845.1 uncultured Oscillospiraceae bacterium
CACGCGATGAGATATACGCACCACCGAAGTCTGGCCCGCGTAGAACGCTGGGTGAGGCTCAAATTTGCCGCGATGAACCTGAAAAAGCTGGCGAATTGGAGTTGGAAGAACTCCATTTCGCCAGCCCGTACCACCTTATTTGCCATTTTTAGTCATTCATACGCTCGTTTATGCTGGGCGTGAGGTGGTTTTTTGACAGACTGAAATCCCCCTCCCCGGTTTCGGGGAGGGGGATTTATGCAACTTCGGAATAATTTAAAATAATACTTGACAAATATTTATGTTTGATGTATAATTCGCTTAAATCAAAGCTTCATCTTACTGATCTCCCGCAGGTCCGCCACGATATACGTCTCGTCCCCGGTGGGGACGGCGGGGCTGGCGGGGGGCAGGAAGAGGATGCTTTTGACGCCGGCGTTCGCCGCGCACCGCACGTCGATGGGCCGGTCGCCGATGTAATAGGTATGGCTTTTGTCCAGGTTATGACGGGCGCACAGGGCGTTGAGGCCGTCCGGCGCGGGCTTTCTGGGCAGGCCGGCCCCGGCGGTGAGCACGTCGGCAAAGTACCGGAGCACCCCCAGCCTCTCCAGCACCAGGGGGGCCGATTCGCCCTTGTGGGTGTAGACGAACTGCGGGATGCCCCGGCCCGAGAGGGCCTCCAGTGCCTCCCTGGCCCCGTCCATCAGCCTCACCTCGCCGTCCCTGGCGGTGCTCAGCGCCCGGTAGCGCTCCCAGAGCCTGTCAGGGTCCAGGCCCGCGGCGGCAAAATTTCCAAAAAAGCTTTTCACCGAACCGGCGATCAGCTGTCCATACGTTTCGGAGGGGTCGCGGACGATGCCCTCTTCGCGGAGCGCTGCCAAAACGCAGTCTAAAATGACGCCGTAGGAGTCCAGCAGCGTCCCGTCCAGATCCCAGATGAGGGCGGTCATCGCAGCTGTCTCCGGCGGGACAGGTTCAGCGGCCCCTCCTGCATGTCGTTGATCATATCCAGCGCCTTGTTGAGGCCGTAGGCCACGCACATGTCCGCGTCGTCGGCGATGCGGGTGCGGATGCTGGTGGAGCTCTCGATGAGCCTGTCGAAGCCCCACAGCAGGGCCCCGCCGCCGGTGATGACGATGCCGTTTTCGGAGATATCCGCCACCAGCTCCGGCTGGGTGTTCTCCAGGACCCGGTGGATGGCCTCCAGGATCTGCTCGCTGACCTCGTCAAAGGCGTCGATCATCTCCGTGGAGCTGACGGACACCATGCGGGGAAGGCCGGTCATCAGGCACCGGCCCTTCACCTCGACGCTCATCTCGTCCGGCTTGGGGAAGACACAGCCGATGGACTTTTTCAGCTCCTCCGCCGTGGTCTTGCCCACCAGCAGGTTGTGCTTTTTCCGGATATACTTGATGATGGCCTCGTCAAAGGCGTCCCCGGCTGTCTTGATGGACTCGGACTGCACCACGCCGGACAGGGACACCACCGCGATATCCGTGGTGCCGGCGCCCACGTCCACCACCATGTGGCCCTCCGCCTTGGAGATATCCACCCCCGCGCCCATGGCCGCCGCCACGGGGGATTCCATCAGGTAGACCTTTCTGGCCCCGGCGCGGATGCCCGCGTCGATGACCGCCCGCTCCTCCACCTCGGTGATGCCCGACGGGACGGAGACCACCACCCGGGGCTTTAAAAGGCTGAAGGAGGTGACCTTCCGAAGGAGCTCCCGTACCATCCGCTCGGTCATGTCAAAGTCGGAGATCACGCCCCCCTGGAGAGGGTGGATGGCCACGATGTTCCCCGGCGTGCGCCCCAGCATCCGCTGGGCCGCCGCGCCCACCTTCAAAAGCCGGCCCGTATTTTTGTCCATGGCCACCACCGACGGCTCCCGGGTGATGATCCCCTTGCCCCTGACGGCCACCGCCACCGTGGCGGTGCCCAGGTCGATCCCTATGTCACGTCCGAATATCATACGCAAAACCTCCGTTCAGGTGTCTTGTTCAGGTGTCTTCCTATAGTATACCCATTTGATTGGATTAATTTTCCTTTTTATTGGCTTTCCGGGCGGCGGCGAAGGTGAGGCAAACCACATCCTCGGCCCCGGCCATCAGCAGCATCCGGGAGCACTCCGACAGGGTGGCCCCGGTGGTGTACACGTCGTCGATGAGCAGGACCCGTTTCCCGCTCAGCTCCCGGGTGTTCACCGCCTCGAAGGCGCCCAGCACATTGGCGGCCCTGGCCTCCCGGGTGTCCAGGCCGGAGTTGGCGCCGGTGTGGCGCTTTTTACGGAGCACCGTCACTAAGGGCGCCTCCAGGCGCTCCGCCGTCATCCGGGCCAGGAGTCCGGCCTGGTCAAAGCCCCGTTTCCGGCGGCGTTGGCGGCTGACGGGCACCCAGGCCACCACGTCATAGAGCCCCGCCAGCTCCTCCCCGGCGCACTGGGCCATCAGGCGGGAGAAGGGGACGGCACAGCCCCGTTTCCCGTTGAATTTATACCGCAGCAGGGCCTCCCGTACCCGGCCCTCGTAGTAGAGGGGCGCGGCGGCCCGGGAGAAGAATTCTCCCCGTCCCCGGATCTGTCCGCACCGGGGCAGGTTTTCGGCGCAATCGGGGCAGACGTCCCCCGTCTCCAGCCGCTTCCGGCAGAAGACGCATTTGGGCGGAAAGAAAAGATCGGCGAGGCGCTTTATAAGCTTCACGCCTCCACCTCCCCGCACAGGCGCGCCCGCAGGCCCGAATACCGCCGCTGGCGGCGGTCGTTGGCCACCATGGCGGAGAAGACGTCCGGCCCGCCGGCCACGATCAGGAGCTCCCGGGCCCTGGTGACGGCGGTGTAGAGAAGGCCCCTGGTCACCAGCCCCGGCGGGCACTTGGGCAGAGCCAGGATCACCGCCCGGTACTCGCTGCCCTGGGATTTGTGGACGGTGACGGCGTAAGCCAGCTCCAGCTCGGTCATCTGGTCGAAGGGGTAGGGCACCAGCCTGTCCTCAAAGCGCAGATAGGCCGCCTGGGCCTCCGGATCCATGTCCTCTATGTAGCCCACGTCGCCGTTGTAGAGGCCGGCTCCGGGCTCCCCGCGGGGCGCGGGCTCGTCCTCGCCGCCGGTGCGCGCGGGTGCCCCCTTGACCCACATGATATCATAATTGTTCCGGGTCTGCATCACCCGGTCGCCCACCCGGAAGGTGACGTTTCCCACGGTTTTCTCTTTTTTGCCGGGGGCGGCGGGGTTCAGCGCCTCCTGAATGGCGGCGTTCAGCTCCCGGGTCCCGCCCCCGTACTTCCGGGAGGGGGACAGCACCTGGATATCCGCGGCGGGGATCCCCATATTCCGGGGCAGGCGCTGGGAGATCAGCTCCGTCACCGTCCTGACCACGTCGGCGGGATCGGTGCGCTTCAAAAAGAAGAAATCGCCGCCGGTATTTTTGAGGCTGGGCACCTCGCCCCGGTTGATGCTGTGGGCGTTTTTGACGATACTGCTCTGCCGGGCCTGGCGGAAGATGTCCGTCAGGCCGATGACCGGCACAACGCGGCTGCGGATGATGTCCCCGAAGACGTTCCCCGGGCCCACCGAGGGCAGCTGGTCGGCGTCGCCCACCATCACCAGCCGGCAGGCCGCCGGCATGGCGTCCAGCAGGGCGGCCATCAGCTTTAAGTCCACCATGCTCGTCTCGTCCAGGATCACCGCGCCGCACTCTAAGGGGTCGGCGGCGCACTTTTCAAACTCCCGGCCATTCTCCCCGGCCTCGGGCATCCCGGCCCCCAGCAGGCGGTGGACGGTCTGGGCCTCCCGCCCGGTGAGCTCCGTCAGCCGCTTGGCGGCCCGGCCCGTGGGGGCGGTGAGCACCGTCTCGATGCCCATCTCGTCAAAGAGGCCGATGATGCCCCGGACGGTGGTGGTCTTGCCCGTTCCAGGGCCGCCGGTGAGCACCATGACCCGGCCCCGGGCCGCCATCTCCACGGCCATCCGCTGCTTGTCCGCAAAGGTGATGCCGCACCGGTGCTCCGCCCGCTCCACCAGCACCGAAAGCCCCGGCACGTCGTCCACGGGCGTCCGGGCCATCAGGCCGATCCGGCGGGCCACCTCCCCTTCGGCCTCGAACATGTCCCGCATATAGACGGCGTCCACCCCGGCCACCCGCTGGGTGACCGTCCGGCCCGTGGCGTCCAGCTCCTCCAACCCCCGCTCCGCCGGCTCCGGCTCGATTTCCAGAAGCTGACAGGCGGCGGCCAGGAGCTTGTCCCGGGGCAGGAAAACGTGGCCGTTCCCCTGGTTGTGGCGGAGCTCGAAGACGATCCCGGCGCACGAGCGCTCCACGCAGTCCGGGGCGAAGCCCAGATTGCGGGCCAGCCCGTCGGCGGCGAAAAAGTCCATGCCGAAGCTCTCATCCGCCAGGATATACGGGTTTTCTGTGATCACCGTCTCCGCCTCGTCGCCGTAGGCCCGGTAGAGCCGGGCGGCGGCGATGGGCTTGACGCCGTTGTCCACCAGAAATTCCATGAGCCGCCGAAGTCCCGTCTGCTGGCGGAAGCGCTCCTGCATATCCTGGGCCTTTTTCAGGGTGATGCCCTTGATCTTCGCCAGCTCCTCCGGGGCGTTCTCGATGACCTCCAGGCTTCTGGCCCCGAATTCCGAGACGATGAGCCGGGCCAGCTTGACGCCGATGCCCCGGATGGCCCCGGAGGCCAGATAGTCGTATATGGCGGCGCTGCCCTCGGGCAGGGAGCGCTCGGCGTGCTCGGCCTTGAACTGCTGGCCGTAGCTGGCGTGGGAGGTCCAGGATCCGTAGAGCCGCAGGCCCTCCCCCGCCGCCACGCCGGGGAGGTTCCCCACACAGGTCACCGTCTCGTCCCCGGAGCGCAGCTTCAGCACGGTGTAACCGTTTTCGGGATTCTGGAAAACAACGGCCTGTACCGTGCCCTCTATACAGCTAAGTTCAGTCTCGTCCATCAGTCGTCTCCGTGTCCAAAGTTTCTTTCGTGTCTCTTACGATCTCCGCCCCGCAGCGGGCGGCCAGCAGCTCGGCCCTGCGGCGGGCCTCCGCCGTCATCCCCGCGTCCAGGATGACCGTCTCCGCCTTGGGATCCACACGCTCGCGGACAGCGGCCTCCAGCCCCGCGGCGTCGCCGGTACAGCGCAGTACCGTCAGCCGCTCCACCCCCGGCGTGGGATCGCTTTTCGGCAGGATCGCCCTTATACACAGGACGATCCCGATCACCGCCGCCGCGATGGCGGCGCCCAGTATGGTTTCCGTCAACATATCGGCACCCCCCAGGCCACAATATGCGCCTTACAGGGGAGGTGTGCGATAAAAAGCTATGCTTTCAGGCCGCGCCGGGAGGCTTTAGCCGCCGCTCTGGCCCCGGAGCCGGATGATGCGGTCGCGCAGCAGCGCCGCGTACTCGAATTCCAGCATCTGACTGGCCTTGCGCATCTCCTTCTCCAGCTTGGCGATGGCCTCCTCCCGCTCCCGGCGGGTCAGGTACCTGCCGTCGTCGTCTGTGACGCCCCGGGCGGGCTTCTCCTCCTCCCGCTCCAGGACGGAGCGGATATCCTTGACGATGGTCTTGGGGACGATGCCGTTGGCGCGGTTGTAGGCGTCCTGCTTTTTCCGGCGTCTGTCCGTCTCGTCCATGGCCGCCCGCATAGAGGGGGTGATTGTGTCGGCGTAGAGGATGACCAGGCCCTCCGCGTTCCGGGCTGCCCGGCCGATGGTCTGGATAAGGCTGGTCTCCGACCGCAAGAAGCCCTCCTTGTCCGCGTCCAGGATGGCCACTAAGCTCACCTCCGGCAGGTCCAGGCCCTCCCGCAGGAGGTTGATGCCCACCAGCACGTCGAAGGTCCCGAGCCTGAGATCCCGGATGATCTCCATGCGCTCAATGGCGTCGATGTCATGGTGCATATACCGCACCTTGATGCCCGCCTTGGTGAGGTAGGCCGTCAGGTCCTCGGCCATCCGCTTGGTGAGGGTGGTGACCAGCACCCGCTCCCGCTTCTCCGTGCGGGCGTTGATCTCGCCGATCAGGTCGTCGATCTGCCCCTCCACGGGGCGCACCTCCACCCGGGGGTCCAGCAGGCCCGTGGGGCGGATGATCTGCTCGGCGATCTGGCCGGCCCGCTCCCGCTCGTAGGGCGCCGGGGTGGCGGAGACGTAGATGGCCTGGTGGATGCGCTGGTTGAATTCATCAAATTGAAGGGGGCGGTTGTCATAGGCGGAGGGGAGGCGGAAGCCGTACTCCACCAGCGCCTCCTTCCTGGCCCGGTCCCCCCGGTACATGGCCCTGACCTGGGGCAGGGTCACGTGGCTCTCGTCCACGAAAAGGATGAAATCCTTGGGGAAATAGTCGAGCAAAGTCATGGGGGCGGAGCCCTCCGGGCGGCCGGAGATGATGCGGGAGTAGTTCTCGATGCCGGAGCAGTAGCCCAGCTCCTGAAGCATCTCCACGTCGTACATGGTGCGCTGGTAGATGCGCTGGGCCTCGATGAGCTTATCATGGGCCTTGAACCAGGCCACCCGGTCGTCCATCTCCCGCAGGATCTCCTGGATGGCCCGGTCCATCTTGTCCCGGGGCGTCACATAGTGGGTGGCGGGCCAGATGGGGATGTTGGTGAGGCGGCGCACCACGGCGCCGGTGACGGTGTTGATCTCGCTGATCCTGTCCACCTCGTCCCCGAAAAACTCGATCCGCAGGGCGGTGTCCTTCCAGTAGGCGGGCCACACCTCCACCGTGTCCCCCCGGACCCGGAACATGTTGCGCTCAAAGGCCAGGTCGTTGCGCTCGTAGCGGATATCGGCGAATCTTTTCAGCAGCTCCGGGATCTTGATCTCCATGCCCACCCGGATGGGCACCATCATGGCCTCGAAATCGTCGGGCTCGCCCAGGCCGTAGATACAGCTCACGGAGCTGACCACGACCACGTCCCGCCGCTCTAAGAGGGAAGCGGTGGCGGACAGGCGGAGCCTGTCGATCTCGTCGTTGACGGAGCTGTCCTTCTCGATATAGGTGTCCGTGTGGGGGATATAGGCCTCCGGCTGGTAGTAGTCGTAGTAGCTGACGAAATACTCCACGGCGTTTTCCGGAAAGAACTCCTTGAACTCCGCGCACAGCTGGGCCGCCAGGGTCTTGTTGTGGGCCAGCACCAGGGTGGGCCGGTTCATCCGGGCGATGACGTTGGCCATGGTGAAGGTCTTGCCGGAGCCGGTGACGCCCAGCAGCACCTGCTCGTCGATGCCCATCTCCAGGCCCCGGCACAGGGTGTCGATGGCCTCGGGCTGGTCGCCCATGGGCTTGTAGGGGGCGTGCAGTTTAAATTCCATTGGCTTTCCTCTCCCGCCGGCGGGGCGCTCCCCGGCCCGGCGGCCTACGCGGTGTTAAATCAAGTCAAAACGCCGTTCTCCCACAGGGAGACGAAATCATCCCCGGAGACGACGATGTGATCCAAAAGGGTGATGTTCTTCTCCCGGAGGGCGTCCCGGAAGCGGAGGGTGGCGCGCTCGTCCGCCGCCGAGGGCAGGGCAATGCCGCTGGGGTGGTTGTGGGCGGCGATGACGTAGACGGCGCACATGGCCTCGCTCATGCGTACCATGTCCTCCAGCTCCACCCGCACCGAGTCCGCTCCCCCCAGGGCCGCCAGACGCAGACCCAGAAAGGTATACTCTCCGTCCAGGCCCACGATATAGAGGGCCTCCTGCCGGTGGGTGGCGAAGTAGGGGATCAGAAACGCCCCCGCCTCCCCGGCCCCGGCGAGCCTGGGCCGGCCGTCCTCCGCCGGCGCGGCCGTCTCCGAAGGCGGCGCCTCCCGGCGGTACGCGCCGCTCCTGTGCTTCTCCCGCTCCGCCATGGCCCCTCCTTTGATTACAATTTGTATTCACCGGTGCGCGTCCTGCAGCTTCTTCACGGCTCTAAAGAACCGCCGCGGCCCGCCGCCGTCTCCCATTGTTCCCAAAATCTCTGTTTCGGACGCCGTTTCCGAACTTTCCGCCCGGCTCGCATCGCCCCGCGAAAGCGTTTCCGGTTGACGTAAGCGCGCGCCGTAGGGGGCTTTACAATAAGTTATGCACATTTTCCACAAGGTTTTCCACCGTGAAAAGGGCGCTTGGCCCTAAGAAAAGGGCTGTTTTTACCACATTCTTCCTAATCTCGGAGGCGCAGTTTGTGGAAAACCCGTTATGGGGACAAGCTTGACATAAAAACAACTTTTCCGTTTTCCGTCCCGGCGCGGCTTCATTTTTGAAGGCTGTGGGGACATAATTGTGCGTCAGAAAATGACCTTATCGATGTCCATGGTGGCGTAGGCGTTCAGCTCCTGGCCCGCCCGGACGCCGGAGAGGTACTCGTAATAGCCCTGGCAGGCTATCATAGCGCCGTTATCACCGCACAGCTTTATTGGTGGAATATAAAGCTTCTTATTTTCCGCTTCACAGGCCCTCTCGAAGTCGGCCCGCACCCGCTTGTTGGCGGCCACGCCGCCGGCCACCACCACGGTGTCGTACCCCAGCTCTCGGGCCGCGTCCATGGCGCGGGGCACCAGCGTCTCGCTGACGGCCCGCTGGAAGCTGGCGGCCAGGCCGGCCCGGTCCAGGGGCTCCCCCTTCTGCTGGGCGTTATGGATGACGTTGATGACGGCGGTTTTCAGGCCGGAGAAGGACATATCGTAGGGGTGCCCGTCGATTTTGGCGTGGGGCAGGGAAAAGGCCCGGTCGTCGCCGCCCTCCGCCAGATTTTGCAGGGGCAGTCCGCCGGGGTAGGGCAGGCCCAGCACCCGGGCGGCCTTGTCGAAGCACTCCCCCGCCGCGTCGTCGTGGGTGGCGCCCACGATGGACATGTCGGTATAGCCGCGCACGTCCACGATGGCGGTGTTGCCGCCGGAGATGGCCAGGCACAGGAAAGGCGGCTCCAGCTCCGGGAAGGCCAGATAGTTGGCGGCGATGTGGCCCCGGACGTGGTGGACGGGGATCAGGGGCACACCCAGGGCCAGGGCCGCGCCCTTGGCGAAGTTGACGCCCACTAAAAGCGCGCCGATCAGCCCCGGCGCGGCGGTGACGGCGATGGCGTCGATGCCGCTTTTGGTAAGGCCGGCCTTTTTGACCGCCTCCCCGGCCAGGCGGGAGATGACGGTGATGTGGTTCCGGGAGGCGATCTCGGGCACCACGCCGCCGTAGAGGGCGTGCATGTCCGCCTGGGAGAAGATCTCGTTGGACAAAATCTCCCGCCCGTCCCGCACCACGGCGGCGGCTGTCTCGTCGCAGGAGGACTCGATTCCAAGTATGTTCATGGCGATTCTCCTTAAAGGGTGATGTCCATCAGGAGGGCGTCCTCTGTGGGGAGGGCGTAGTAATGGCGGCGCGTGCCGCAGACGGCAAAGCCGGCGGCCCGGTAGAGGGCGATGGCGGGGGTGTTGGACCGGCGCACCTCCAGGTACATCCGCTCCGCCCCGCGCCCACGGGCCCGGGCCAAAACGGCGTCCAGCAGGGCCCTGCCGAAGCCCCGGCGGCGGAAATCCTCGCCCACGGCCAGGTTATAGAGCTCCGCGTCCTCGAAGGAGACGTGGTAGACGGCAAAGCCCGCCACGGCCTCCCCCTCCTCCAGGATCAGCAGCTCCCCGTCGGGGATATCCAGGTAGTCCTCGAAAGCCGCCCGGCTCCAGGGGTCGGAAAAGCTCCCGTTTTCGATGTCCATGACGCCGTCCAGATGGCGGCCGCGCGCTTTCAGGATCCTCATTTCGCCTCGTACCAGTTCCGGCCCGTGTGGGCCTCCACGGTCAGGGGGATGGAGAGGCTGGCCGCGCCCTCCATCTCCCGCTTCAAAAGCGCCCGGACGGCCTCGGCATCCGCCTCATTGCACTCAACGATCAGCTCGTCGTGGACCTGCAGCAGGAGGCGGGCGTCCAGGCCGCTCTCCCGGAGGGCCCTGTCCACGTTGACCATGGCGATCTTCATGATGTCCGCCGCGGCGCCCTGGATGGGCATGTTCCTGGCCACCCGCTCGCCGAAGGAGCGGACGGTAAAGTTGGAGGCCTTCAGCTCCGGCATGGGCCGGCGGCGGCCGTAGAGGGTGACGGCATAGCCCGTCTCCCGGGCCTGGGCGATGACCTTCTCCATATAGTCCGCCACGCCCTGATAGGCGCTCATATAGGCGTCGATATAGCTCCTGGCCTCCGCCACCGAGAGGCCGATATCCTCGGAGAGGGAGAAGGCAGAGATGCCGTAGACGATACCGAAATTCACCGCCTTGGCGTGTCGCCTCTGCTCCGCCGTGACCTCCTCCGCCGGGATCCCCAGCACCTGGGCGGCGGTGGAGCGGTGGATGTCCTCGCCGTTCAAAAAGGCGTCTTTCATGCGCTTGTCCCCGGAGATGTGGGCCAGGATGCGCAGCTCGATCTGGCTGTAATCCGCGTCCACCAGGGTGTACCCCTCGGGGGCCACGAACATCTTGCGGATCTCCCCGCCCAGCTCCCGGCGGATGGGGATATTCTGGAGGTTCGGCTCCGTGGAGCTCAACCGCCCCGTGGCGGTGACGGTCATCTGGAAATTGGTGTGGATGCGGCCGTCCGGCCCGATGACCTTCTGAAGGCCGTCGGCGTAGGTGGATTTCAGCTTGGAGAGCTCCCGGTATTCCAGGATCTTGCCCGCGATGGGGTGCAGGGGCCTGAGCTTCTCCAGCACGTCCACGTTGGTGGAGTAGCCCCGGTGGTTCTTTTTCCCCGCCGGCAGGCCCAGCTTTTCAAAGAGGATCTCGCCCAGCTGCTTGGGGGAGTTGATGTTGAAGCTCGTCCCGGCCAGGGCGTAAATTTCCGTTGATAGCGTCTCGATCTGCCCGCCCAGAAGCTCGCCGAAGGCCGCCAGGGCATTCCTGTCCACCAGGAAGCCGGCCAGCTCCATCCGGGCCAGCACCGGGCACAGGGGCATCTCCACGTCCTCAAAAAGCCGCGTAAGGCCGTATTCGGCCAGCTTTTCCGTCAGGCGCTCCCGGAGGCAGGCCACGGCGGCGGCCTCGCTGAGCAGGCGGGCGGCCAGCTTGTTCCCGTCGTCCAGCAGGGAAAACTGTCCGTCCTCCTCGGCGCCGTCCATGCCGGTAAAGCCGCACCAGCGCTGTGTCAGCTCCCCCAGCTCGTACCGGCTGGCGGTGGGATCCAGCAAATAGGCGGCCAGGGCGGCGTCAAAGCTCCAGCCCTCCAAAGGCAGGCCCATGGCCCCCAGCATACGGAGGGTGTCCTTGATGTCGTGGCCCATTTTTTCGACCTCCGGGGCGCAGAGGGCCTCCAGCGCGCGCCGGTAGACCGGGGATCCCTCCTCTAAAAGGAAGCCCGGAGCGTCGGAATTGTCCGTGTCGATGTGGACGGCGCAGAGCGTACCGTCGGAGGAAAAGCGCGCCGAGGCGCGGCCGGTCCTCAAGGCGGCCTGAAAGCGCTCCAGCGCCGCCCCGTCCGTCACGTTGACGCTCTCGCACACGCCGCAAAATTCCATGGGCTCCTCCGGCTCCTCCGCCCGCACTGGCGGCGTCAGGCCGTAGGTCTCGATGAGCTTGCGGAACTCCAGGCGCGTGAAGATCTCATAGAGCCGGTCGTTGTCCACAGGCCGGACCCGGTTCTCCTCCGGATCGAACCGGAGCGGCGCGTCACAGCGGATGGCGGCCAGGTCGTAGGAGAGCTCCGCCAGCGCCCGTCCCTCGGTGAGCTTGGCGATGAGGCCGGGCTTGGCCGGGACGCCGGGGGCCTGCTGGATCTCCGGCAGGGCGTCGTAGAGCTTTTTCACGTCGCCGTAGATCTGTATAAGGCCCATGGCGGTCTTCTCCCCCACGCCCCGGACGCCGGGGATGTTGTCGGAGGCGTCGCCCATCAGGGCCTTCAGGTCGATCATATGGATGGGGTCGAAGCCGTACTCGGCCCGAAAAACCTCCGGCGTCACCCGCTTCGTATTGGTCTGGCCCATGCGGGTGGTGATCAGGTCCACGGTGGTAGACTCGGACACCAGCTGCAGGCTGTCCCGGTCGCCGGTGCAGACAACGCACTCCCAGCCCGACGCGGCGCAGGATCGGGCGATGGTGCCCAGCAGATCGTCCGCCTCCCAGCCTGAAAGCTCGTAGCGGCGGATGTTCATGGCGTCCAGGGTGTCCTTCAAAATCGGCATCTGGGCCGCCAGCTCCTCGGGCATTTTGTGGCGGGTGGCCTTGTAGCCGTCGTATTTCAAGTGGCGGAAGGTGGGCTCCGGCAGGTCGAAGGTGACGCAGACCGCATCCGGCCCCTCCTCCGTGAGAAGGCGGCGGAGGATGTTGATAAAGCCGAAAACCGCGTTGGTGGGCGTCCCGTCGGAGGTGTTCAGCGGCCTCACCCCGAAAAACGCCCGGTTCACTATGCTGTTCCCGTCAAGCACCATGAGCTTCATACCGGCACCTCCGAAAAAACATTATCTAAACTATTTTACCACTCCTATATGGGAAATGCAAATACAAAAACCCGTTGAGGGGATAAAATCGGTGGAAAAGCGGTTTTTGTGTTTTTTCCGGCGTGTCAAATGAATAACAAAAGTAAAAATTTTGCCAGCGGCGTGCAAATCGCCCCGCCGGCAATTTGCCGGCGGGGCGGTCAGGGAAATTCGATAGTGCGGCGGGGCGCGGCGGAAAATCCGGCTGTAGAGGCGCGTTTTTGAGGAACGGACGCAGTACGTGGGCCGGAAAATGCCCGCCCACAGGGCATATGTTTTTTACTTCTCCGCGCTGAAATCGTACAGATAATACCCGCCGGGACCGGAAAGGTCGCCCTCCTCCGCGGCGCTGCTCTCCACGCCCACGCAGGTATTGTTGAGCCAGAAGATACCCTCCTGCGCCGTGGCGGGCACATCCCGGTCAAAGGCGATAAAGGCGCCCTTCTCGATGTCAATGACGCCCAGCTCCGCCCACTGGATCTTTGGCTTTTGCTCAAGATCCCGCACATAGTAGAGGAGGCGGCTGCCGTCGGGGCTGGGCAGGATGTCCCCGCCGCGGGTAAAGGTGAAGTTTTCAAGGGGTATCTCCCGTCCGTCTTTCAGGTCGCGCAATCTGGCGGAGCCGTCCTCCTCCACGAGAACGCACCACTTCTGCCCGTTGCTGAAGTCGGCGATGACGCCGTGGGGCGGGAATGCGTGCTCGCTGTCGTTGAGGCATGTGGTGCGCTCCAGGGTCTGCCTCAAAATACCGCTGTCCAGATCATACGCCCAGAAAACCACCGTACCGGGGCCGGGACTCTCAAACGGTTCGTCCCAGCTGTATAACAGCAGCGTCCGGTCATCCGCGAAGAAGGCCCCGCTGGCCTTCACGCCGGTGAGGGCGGAAAGCTCCGTAAGTGCCCCGCTGTCAACATCCAGATACCATTTTGTTTTCTCTTCTCCTTGGTCGATGGTGAGCACGACGGCGGTCATCCCACTGTTCCAAACGGCGTCAGTAAGCCTTTTCTCCGGGGCGAGCGCGGCGGCGCCGGTGCCTGCCAGGAAATCCGCTGTCCGGCCTGTTTCCAGGTCATAGAGCATATACCATACGCCCCCGTCCGTCTGGGCCCGAAGCGTCAGCAGGAGCTTGTCCGTGTGGCCGGGAATGGCGCTCACGTCCACGCGGGGGGCTGTATTCCCGTCCCAGGACTCTCCGGCGCCGGAGACGGCATCCACCACGATCTCCCCCTCCCAGGCAAACCAGTCAAAGCATGTCTCAAAGGTCTCGCCCCGCCATGTCACGGAAACGTACCGCCGGTCCGGGTGGATATCCTCCCGGCTAATCCCGCCGGCGCTCAGGGACCAGTATTCCACGGGCCTTAAAGTGTGCGCGGTTTCGTCGGCCTCCAGCTTGTACAGAAGATCGCCGCGGCGCAGAAAACGTCCCTCTCCCAGGCGCACATAGACGGCCTTGACCGCGCCCCCGATCTCACTGCCGGAGACTTCCGGGCCACGGCTGCCGTCCTCCAGGCGGCCCGGCTCCGGCACCTGTTCCCGCTCCGTGATGTGGAAAAAGATCAGCACCGCCTCCCGGAGTTCCGGACTGGCCGCCAGGGCCACGGTAAAGGTGGTCAGCGCCAGCGCCGCCGCGGCGGCAAAAGCCGTCAGGGCGCGGCGAAGGGGCCTTTTGGGTCTGACTGCCGCAGAATCCGCAAGTCTTTCCTCCGCCGAGCGGATATAGTCGCCGCTGATGTCGTTCAGGGCGTCAAGAAGTTCGTCTTTTTTCATAGAAAACTCTCCTTTTCCAGATACCGCAGGAGCTTCCCCCTTACACGGGCCAACGAGGATTTGACCTTGCTCTCACTGAAGCCGAACCGGACACTGAGTTCCTTCACCGGCACCATGAACCAGTACCGACAGACAAACAGGTCCCGCGTCTCTACGGAAAGCGTCTCCAAAAAGGCGTCGATGGCCTGGGTCAGCTCTTGCAGCTCCACGCCGCTTTCCGCCTCCGTTCCCCCCGGAAGGCACTCCGAAAGCTCCTCCAGGCACAGCGCCGCCTGGCCGCCGCCCCGTTTTTCTCTGCTCCTGTCCCGCAAGCGGTTCAGGGCGGCGCGGCGGGTCAGCTTGCCCAGATAGGTTTTCAGCGCTTCCGGCCTCTGGGGCGGGATGCTCCTCCAGGCCGCCAGCCAGACGTCATTGACGCACTCCTCACAGTCGCGCTCGTCGCTCAAAAACCGCCCTGCTATGGAACGGCAGTAACCGCCGTACCTTGTCCGCGTCTCGGCGACTGCCCGCTGATCCCGCGCCCAATAGAGGTTTACGATCTCCCCGTCCTCCACGGTATCACCTTCTTTCTGTCTTTTGATGCGAGGGCCCTCACCCCTATACTCACCAAAGCTTCCCCGGCGTCGCGGGAAAAGGGCAAAAAATCTCCCTCCGGGAGGCGGAGGGGCCTTCCGGAGGGGGATGAAGCGTGTCTCTTACGCGGCGGGGATTTGGCCGTCAGATCCGTTTCCAGACGACGCCGGCGGGGGTGTCGGTGAGCTCGATGCCCTGGGCGCGAAGTTCATCGCGGATGCGGTCGGCCTCGGCGAAATTTTTGGCCTTTTTGGCCTCGGCGCGCTTGAGGACCAGGGCGTCGATGGCAGGGTCGCCCTCGCCGGTGACGGTGATGCTCACCCCCGCCCCGAGGGACATGGTCGCCTTGACTTCTCCCAGCTCCACGGTCTTTTCGCGCAGCGCGGCGGCCTTTTCCAGCAGGCTCAGGCTCAGCACCCGGTCGTAGTCGCCGATGACGGCCAGACGCGTGGCGTCGTTGGCGTTGGCCTTCAGGGCGTCGTAGACGGCGGTGACGCCCAGGGAGGTGTTCAGATCGTTCCCCACGGCCTTCATGAACTTCTGACGGGAGGCCTCCAAAACGGCCTCGTCCACCGGCCCGTCGTCCGGCTTCAGGGCGGCGATCCGGGTAACGAGCTTGCGGTAGGCGCCGGCGGCGTTGTCCAGGTTCTCCCAGGAGAACACCAGCGCCTTGCGGTAGTGGCTCTGGAGGCAGAAGAAGCGGTAGGCCAGGGGGTCATAGCCCTTCTCTTCCAGCAGGGAGACGGTCAGAAATTCCCCCTTGGACTTGGACATCTTGCCGTCGTCGGTATTCAGATGGTGGACGTGGAACCACTGGGGGCACCAGGGGTGGCCCAGGTAGCTCTCGGACTGGGCGATCTCATTGGTGTGGTGGGGAAAGGCGTTGTCGATGCCGCCGCAGTGGAGATCCAGGTACTCGCCGTTGTACTTTAAGGAGATGGCGGAGCACTCGATATGCCAGCCGGGGTAGCCCACGCCCCAGGGGGAGTCCCATTTCAGGGCCTGATCCTCAAATTTGGATCTGGTGAACCACAAAACGAAGTCGTTTTTGTTCCGCTTGTTTGTGTCCTCCTCCACGCCCTCCCGGACGCCCACCTGCAGGTTCTCCTCGTCGTGGTCGAAAAAGATGTGGTAGCGGGCAAGCCTGGAGGTGTCGAAGTAGACGTTGCCCCCGGCGATGTAGGCGTAACCCTTATCCAGAAGGCCCTGCACCATGGTGATGAATTCCGGGATGAGGCCGGTGGCGGGCTGGACGGTGTCGGGGGTCTTGATGTTGAGCTTCCGGCAGTCGGCAAAAAAGGCGTAGGTGTAGAACTTGGCGATCTCCAGGACGGTCTTGTGCTCGCGCTTGGCGCCCATGAGCATTTTGTCCTCGCCGGTGTCGGCATCGGAGCTGAGGTGGCCCACGTCGGTGATGTTCATGACGCGGTTCACGTCATAGCCCTCATACCGGAGGTATTTTTCCAGGACGTCCTCCATGATATAGCTGCGCAGGTTGCCGATGTGGGCGAAGTGGTAGACCGTAGGGCCGCAGGTGTACATCTCCACCCGGCCGGGGGTGTGGGTGGTGAAAAGCTCTTTCTTATGGGTGGCGGAATTGTAGAGATACATGACATCAGTTCTCCTTATCTGACAGTTTATCAGTTGGTTTGTAGTCCTCGGCGGCCCTGAGGAACGGCTCGTCGGCCAGGGCGGCGGCCTGGCGCTCCACCAGCCGTTCCAGGAGCTCGAGACGTGAGCTCAGGGCCTGGAGCTCCTTCTGTACCGGGTCGGTGACGCTGACCTGGTCCACGTTCCCGGCGTAGTTGACCTTCTCCCCGGCGATGCGGACTACCCGGGCGGGGACGCCCACGGCGGTGGCGTTGGGGGGGATCTCCGTCAGGACCACCGCGTTGGCGGCGATGCGGGCGCCGTCCCCCACCTTGAAGGGGCCCAGCACCTTGGCGCCGGTGGAGATCAGCACGTTGTTGCCGATGGTGGGGTGGCG
>CANRMY010000055.1 GCA_947631845.1 uncultured Oscillospiraceae bacterium
ATCAACGACCTCATCACCCCCGACTACATGGAGTACATGCTGAAGTATGACACCATCCATGGCCGCTTCGAGGGCACCGTCTCCCACACCGATCATTCCATCATCGTCAACGGCAAGGAGATCGCCGTCTTCTGCGAGAAGGATCCCGCCAATCTGCCCTGGGGCCAGGTGGGCGCCGAGTACGTCGTGGAATCCACCGGTATCTTCCTGACCAAGGAGAAGGCCTCCGCTCACCTGAAGGGCGGCGCCAAGAAGGTCGTCATGTCCGCTCCCTCCAAGGACGACACCCCCATGTTCGTCATGGGCGTCAACAACAAGACCTACACCAAGGACATGGACTATGTTTCCAACGCCTCCTGCACCACCAACTGCCTGGCCCCCATCGCCAAGGTCCTCAACGACAAGTTCGGCATCAAAGAGGGCCTTATGACCACCGTCCACTCCACCACCGCCACTCAGAAGACCGTTGACGGCGTGTCCTCCAAGGACTGGCGCGGCGGCCGTGCCGCTGCCGGCAACATTATCCCCAGCACCACCGGCGCCGCCAAGGCCGTGGGCAAGGTCATCCCCTCCCTCAACGGCAAGCTGACCGGTATCTCCATGCGCGTCCCCACCCTGGACGTGTCCGTGGTGGACCTGACCGCCAACCTGGAGAAGCCCGCCACCAAGGCCGACATCTGCGCCGCCATGAAGGAGGCCGCCGAGGGCGAGCTGAAGGGTGTTCTGGGCTACACCGAGGACGCCGTCGTCTCCAGCGACTTCATCCATGATCCCCACACCTCCATCTTCGATGCCAACGCCGGCGTATATCTGACCGACACCTTCGTGAAGGTCGTCGCCTGGTACGACAACGAGTGGGGTTACAGCAACAAGGTCGTGGACCTCATCGAGTATATGTACACCGTCGACCACGCCGAGTAATTTCCCCCCAATAAGCAGCGCACCCCGGAGCTTTCGCTCCGGGGGTTTTTGTGTCAGCCGTGGAAATGCCAGGATAACCGCCGGCAGAATCGCGAAAAATCCGGAAGCACGTCTTTTCCATAAATCCTTTTTACTTCTGGTCAAATATTACAATACTATAATATTTTTCATTTGTCAATAATTTATGTAAAGATGTATTGTAAAATTTGACTTGGAGGGGTGGCGGATGCTGGATCAGAGGATCAGACAGCTGCGGTCAGAGCGCGGCATCAACCAGAAGGAGCTGGGGGACGCGGTGGGCGTCAGCAAGCAGAGCGTATCCAACTGGGAGAACGGGAACATCATGCCTTCCGTCGATTTGCTGATCCGGCTTGCCGATGTCTTTGGGGTCTCTACGGATTATCTCCTGGGACGCACCGAAAAGCGGACTATCAATGTAGAGGGGCTTACCGATTTGCAAATAGCGCATTTACAGCTGATCGCGGACGATCTCAGAGAGGAATAATATTCCCGCTCCGATGTCTGACGCGGAGATACGCTGATGAGAAGCCCCGAAGGCAGGGACAACATACACGCAACTGCATTGCGAGCTGTGTAAACTTCTGCCGGGAGGCGTTTTCGCACCGAAAAGGGATCCGTTGGGCGTTATCTTATACGGATCGTACCGATTAAGCAAATATACACCCATTGGCGAAGCCCAATGTCACAAACATACCCCCACCTTCGCGCTTTTGCTCGGTGGGGGTATGTTTGTGACATTACCCGTGGGAGGATGCTTCAATTTGTCAAAAAACTTAAATTCGATTTTTTCGGTGATACACGCTTCGGAAAGATCCCTTTTGTCGTCCACGTGAGCTAATGGGGTCCCCATCGGACCGCCGCCCGATGGTGAAAGGCGGAGCGAAGTCCGCGCCTGAGCCTTCGCACCAGCGCAGAGGCGAGGTATCACTACTTCCTCGACAACGGTGCGCAGGCCAACAGCAGGGTAATTTTCTCTGAATTTCGCAACTTTCAGAGAAAATTGCCCGCACGTTCCCCCTGTTGAAAAAGCCCTGACGGGCTTTTTCGATAGTCTGAAAAATCCCGCCCGATGTGGGCGGGATTTTTTGGAGGGCGGGTTTTCAGCACAAAAGGGAACTCAGACTGCGGCGAAGCCCTTTTCCAAATCGGCGATGATGTCGTCGATGTGCTCCGTGCCGATACTGAGGCGGATGGTGCCCTGGGTGATGCCCTGGTCGGCAAGCTCGGCATCGCTGAGCTGTGAATGGGTTGTGCTGGCCGGGTGGATGACCAGGGACTTCACGTCCGCCACGTTGGCCAGGAGGGAGAAGATCTCGAGGCTGTCGATGAATTTGAAGGCCGCCTCCTTGCCGCCCTTGATCTCAAAGGTGAAGATGGACCCGCCGCCGTTGGGGAAGTATTTCTCATAGAGCGCGTGCTGGGGGTGGTCGGGAAGGCTGGGGTGGTTGACCTTCGCCACCTTCGGGTGGTTCGCCAGGTACTCCACCACCTTCTTTGTGTTCTCGGCATGGCGCTCAAGGCGCAGGGACAGCGTCTCGATACCCTGGAGGAGCAGGAAGGCATTGAAGGGGGAGATCGTCGCGCCGGTGTCCCGGAGCAAAATCGCCCGTATGTAGGTGACAAACGCCGCCGGGCCTACGGCGTCGGCGAAGCTGATGCCGTGGTAGCTGGGGTTGGGCTCCGCGATGGGGGCATACTTGCCGCTGGCTTTCCAGTCGAAGTTGCCGCTGTCCACGATGATACCGCCCAGGGTGGTGCCGTGGCCGCCCAGGAACTTGGTCGCCGAGTGGACCACGATATCCGCGCCGTGCTCAATGGGCCGGATGAGGTAGGGGGTGCCAAAGGTATTGTCGATGACCAGGGGGATCCCGTGGGCGTGGGCGATCTTGGCGACGGCGTCGATATCCGGGATGTCGGAGTTGGGGTTGCCGAGAGTCTCGATGAAGATGGCCTTGGTGTTGGGCTTTATAGCGGACGTCACCTCATAGAGGTCGTGGATGTCCACGAAGGTGGTCTCCACGCCGTAGAGGGGCAGGGTGTGGGCCAGCAGGTTGTAGCTCCCGCCGTAAATGGTCTTTTGGGCCACGATGTGGTCGCCCTTCTGGGTCAGGGCCTCAATGGCGTAGGTGATGGCCGCCGCGCCGGAGGCCACGGCCAGAGCGGCTACGCCGCCCTCCAGGGCCGCCACGCGCTTTTCCAGCACATCCTGGGTGGAGTTGGTGAGACGTCCGTAGATGTTGCCGGGGTCGGCCAGGCCGAACCGGTCCGCCGCGTGCTGGCAGTTGTGGAAGACGTAGCTGGTGGTCTGGTAGATGGGCACCGCCCGGGCATCAGAAGCGGGGTCGGCCTGCTCCTGACCCACGTGGAGCTGAAGGGTCTCGAATTTATAGTTGGACATGATGTGTACCTCTCTTACAATTTATTAAATTAGTTTTCCTTTTCAGCGCAAGCTCTCCGGGTACACATTCGTCCAAAGCGGAAATTGGCCCGCAGCTGGGGCTCAAGCTCAAAGGTCATGGCGGTCATCTCCCGTTACTTCCCTACATCATCAGTAGGTTAGTGTGATTATAGCGCGCCGGGGGGCGGTTGTCAAGGGGGCGGGAGAAATATTTTTCATAAAAAAAGAGCTTCCCCGCAAGGCGTGGGGAAGCTTTGGTGCATGTGGAGAAGCTCTTATACATTTCAGGTGTAGGCGGAGACGTCCACGAAACCGTAGCCGTCGGCCACGGCGCGGGCGTCGATATCGGCGTAGAGGGGGGCCAGGACGCCGTCGTTGGCCAGCTTGCGCATAGCCAGAACGGTGTGGTAGGCGTGCTCGATGATCATGCCCGGAACGCCCACGGCGTTGGAGCCGCGCAGAACGCCGTAATAGTCGCCCCGATTACCCTTCCGCCAGCAGACGAGGACGGGGGCGGCGCCCGGTTTGGGGTTGTCACCCATGTGGGGGATCGCCCCGGCGGTGGCGGGGCCGTAATCGGGCTTGTTCTCTATGCCCAGACGGTAATTCTCGGCGGCCAGGTCGAGGCCCGCCCGGTTGGCGATATCCACCACCAGCGGATCGGAGCAGGCCAGGGTGTTGAGGATCACCATGGGCTTATTGATGTAGAGGGGCTGATACCAGGCGGCGTAGCCCCGGACGGGGTTGGACTTGGCGTTGGTGTGGAGGGAGATGAACAGGTCGCACCCTTCGGAGAAGAGGCCCCGGTCCTCCACCTCGCTCTGGCCGTTCACCAGGCCGAACAGCTCGATCTTCTCGTTCTCCCTGGTCATACGCACCTGGATGCCGTACCGGTCCTCCAGGATATCCCGGAGGCGCAGACCCACGTCCAGAACGAACTCGCACTCCCGGTAGGTCTTGCCGTCATCGGTGCAGGCGCCGGAGGAGCCCAGGTAGTGGCCGGGATCCACGCACACCAGCAAATTGGAGGCCGCGGCCACGGCGCCTTCACCGCCCACATACCGGTCCCGGTCGGCGGGGAGCACGTCCACCCGGTAGAGGTACTGCCGGGGCGCGGTGGAATCCAGCGTATCCAGGAAGGAGGTCTCTCCGCCGGCGGCCACCCGGCCCAGGCAGCGCCAGCCCTTGTCGCCGGGGGCCTTGCGCAGCACTATGTATCCGGCTGCCTCGGGCGCCGCCGTCCAGGTCACCCGGATGCTGCCGGCGGTCTCCCGCGCCGCCTCCACTCGGGTCACGGCCACCGCCGTCTTTGCCGCGGTGGGGATCGGGATCACCGGCCCCGGACCCACCATGTCGTCCGCCAGCGCCGTAGCGCAGACCGACAGCAGGGCGGCCAGGGCAAGCGCCAGCGCGGCGAGCCTTTTCAGTGCTTTTTTCATGACAGATCCTCCAAAAATAAATGAAACATGTCGAATTTTGTCCCCGCCTATCATACGCTTTTTTGTCGGATTTGTCCAGTTCTTTTTCATACCGATCTTTTGTCACGCAAGTGCGCGGCTGTGTGCGCAACGAAAAAGCGCCTTGGTGTACCCAAGGCGCTTTTCAGGTCAGGTTATATACTCTCAGAGGGTCGCGAGCTTTGTGTCAAGGCTGCTCTTCTTGTGAGCCGCGTTGTTCTTGTGGATAAGTCCCTTCGCTGCCGCCTTGTCCACTGCCTTGACCGCGACTTTATAGGCGCTCTCGGCCTCGCCGCGGCTTCCGCCGGCCACTGCTGCGTCAAACTTCTTAAGAACGGTCTTCAGCTCGGACTTATCGGCCTTGTTGCGGGCGTTGTTCACCTTGCCGATCAGCACGCGCTTCTTCGCTGACTTGATATTGGGCATATCTGGCCACCTCCTCCTATAAAGTCACGGCGTCTGATCCTTGCGTCACTTGCCGTGCGGAAGTGTATTTTACCATTCTTTCAGAAAAATTTCAAGCCCTTTTTTAAAATTTTTATGACAATCCCACACTATTTTCGTTTTTTGTGGAAATACTACTCTCAACGCACAAGATATGGGGGTCTTTCCATGCTTTCACGCCGCTCCGATCTGGCCATGGAGGCCAAACGCATCTGGAACGAGGACAATTTCGCCGAGCTGGAGGGCGCAGAGGAAAAATGCGAGTCCCGCCGCGGCTTTCCCGTCACCTCCGTCCGCATCTTCGGCGACCGGGCCGCCGAAGAGTTATGTAAACCAAAAGGGCGGTACGTCACCGTAGAGCTGGGCCGGTTCCTGCGCCGGGAGGACGACTCCTTTGAGGCCGGCGCTCAGGTCATCGCCGATCTCCTGCGGGAGCTGCTGGGGGCTGTGGAGGGCGGCATCCTGGTGGCCGGACTGGGGAACCCCGCCATCACCCCCGACGCGGTGGGCCATCTGGTGGTGGCCAGCACCCTGGTCACTCGCCACCTGAAGCGGCAGATGGGGGAGGCCTTCGCCCAGTTTGGGGATCTGGCCGCCCTGGAGCCCGGGGTGCTGGGCACCACCGGTGTGGAGAGCGTGGACGTGGTGGGCGCTCTTGTCCGGGAGATCCGGCCGGCCGCCCTCATCGCCGTGGACGCTCTGGCCTCCCGGAGCATGGATCGCGTCTGCCGGACAGTACAGATCGCCGACTCCGGCATCGTCCCCGGCTCCGGCGTGGGCAACGCCCGTGGGGCGCTGTCCAAAGACACCCTGGGCATCCCCGTCATCGCCCTGGGCGTCCCCACGGTGGTGGACGCCGCCACACTAACCCTGGACGTGGCCCGTCAGGCCGGCGTGGAGCTGGACGCCAACGCCCTCCGGGAGCAGAGCGGCGGCATGATCGTGACGCCCCGGGAGATCGACTCCCAGGTGCGCAACATCTCGCGCCTCATGGCCTACGGCATCAATCTGGCCGTCCACCCCGGCCTGACCGTCGGCGATGTGGATATGTTTCTCGGCTGACCCCTTCCGTTGAGCCGGCTATGTTTCACGTGAAACATCCGTGAAGCCTCCGCGCCCATGTTTCACGTGAAACATTGAACGAACCCCCTTGAAAAAATAAAAGACATAGCGTATAATATCCACGACACAGAAAAACGGAGGGCAAAATGGGAAAAGTGATCGCGGCAGCCAATCAGAAGGGCGGGGTGGGTAAGACGACCACCTCAGTCAATCTGACCTGCGCCCTGCATCTGCAAAAGAAAAAAGTCCTGCTGGTAGACGCGGATCCCCAGGGGAACGCCACCTCGGCCATGGGGATTGACAAGAACAAGGTAAAAGCGGGCACCTACGAGGTGCTGATGGGAACGGAGCCAACAGACGCCGTGATCCGCACCCGGTACGGGGATCTGATGCCCTCCAACCGGGCTCTTTCCGGGGCGCTCATCGAGCTGGTAGACCTGCCAGAACGGGAATACATATTGAGACGGGCCATAGAAAAACTCAGGGACCAGTACGACTACATCCTCATAGACTGCCCGCCGTCCCTGGAGCTCCTGACGCTCAACGCCTTAGTGGCGGCACAAACCGTTCTGGTGCCGGTACAGTGCGAATATTTTGCACTGGAGGGGCTGTCAGATTTGACAAGCACCGTACGTCTCATCCGGAAAAAACTGAATCCGGAGCTGGAGATCGAAGCGGTCGTATTAACCATGTTCGACTCCCGGACAAATCTAAGTATGCAGGTGGCCGCAGAGGTCAAAAAATATTTTAAAGATAAAGTCGCAAGGACGGTCATCCCCCGGGCGGTGCGGCTATCCGAGGCGCCCAGCCACGGCAAGCCCGTGATGGCATACGACTACGCCTCCAAGGGCTCCCAGGCCTACCTGAGCCTGGCAAGAGAACTCATAGAGAGAAACGAGAGGGGAGTGAAGTGATGGCAAAGGGACTGGGAAAAGGCATGGGCGCCCTGTTCGGCGAGGAGGCCATGAGAGAGGAACCGGCCTCACAGAGAAAGCTGCCGGTGGCAAAGATCGAGCCGCGACGGGGCCAGCCCCGGGAGAATTTCGACCCGGAGAAGCTGCAGGAGTTGGCGGAATCCATCCAGCGTCACGGAATGATCCAGCCCATAACGGTACGGCCCATAGAAAACGGTTATTATCAGATCATCGCCGGCGAGCGGCGGTGGCGGGCCGCCAGGCTGGCCGGACTGACGGAGGTGCCGGTATCCATACTGGAGGCCGACGAGCAGACAACGGCGGAGCTTGCGCTGATAGAAAATCTCCAGCGGGAGGACTTGAATCCCATGGAGGAAGCCAGGGGCTATAAAAAGCTCATGGAAGGCTTTGCGCTGACACAGGAGCAGGTGGCCGAGCGGGTAGGCCGATCCAGACCCGTGATAACAAACGCCATGCGGCTTTTAAAGCTGTCCGACGGGGCCGCACAGCTGGTGGAATCCGGGGAGCTGTCCCTGAGCCACGCCAGAGCCATCTTAGAGATCGCCGATCCAGAGGCCCAGACAAATCTGGCTCAAATGGCCGTCCGGGACGGCCTGTCCGTCAGACAGGTAACAGATCTGGCGAAAAAGCTCAACACCAAGCCGCGCAAGCCGCGAACAAAGAAAAATCCACGGTTGGGCGAGGACGGCGTCGACTATATGGCCGAGTTAGAGGCGGAGCTGAGCCGCCGACTGGGGCGGCGGGTGCGCATAGACGCGGCGCAGGACGACGGCTGTATAAAAATAGACTATTATAACAAAGATGATTTTGAGAGGCTCATTGAGACCCTCAGAACCCTCAAAGAGGTGCGGGAATGAACTTAAAAAGACGAGATTCCACCGAGGGAACGCCGGAGGACGCCGGGAACGTCCCGGAGCAGAAGCCGGAGGACAAAAGCCCCAAAGCCCTGAAAAAGCGGGAGATCTCCGTATTCATATACACAACGGTATTATTTGTCGCGGCGCTCCTGCTGATTTTGATCACCTACTTCATCCAGGAGCACAGAAACTCCGCCCTGGCCGATTTGACCACCCAACACGGAGAGCTGACGGCCCAGGTCCTGCAAAACATCGAGGAGCTGCAAAACCGGAACGAGAACCTCCGGGACGAGCTGGATCAGAAGGAGGACGAGCTGCAGACCCTTCAGGACGAGCTTGACGACGCCAACCGGAGCATCGACGCTCTGCTGGCTGAGCAGGCGAATCTGGAGCAGGCCAACGAGGCCGCGTCGATAGAGAAGCAGTCCCTGGAGAAGGATCTGCAGAATCAGCGGGGGAAGACAGAAGCCCTGGGCCTTCTGACGGCGCTCTTAGCCACACCGGAGGGGGAAGACGTCAGCGGCATACTGGCCCAGCTGGAGACCCAGAAGGGGAACCTGGACGCGGCTTATCTCAATATCTACAACGCCTACATCGAGAACATGAAATAAAGAGGAAGAACAAATGATAGACATTCGTCTCATACGCGAAAATCCCGACCTGGTGCGGGAAAACATCAAAAAGAAATTCCAGGACCAGAAGCTGCCCCTGGTGGACGAGGCCGCGCGGCTGGATAAGCTGAACCGCGCCGCCATCAACGAGGCCAGCGACCTGCGGGCCCGCCGCAATCAGCTGTCCAAGCAGATCGGGATGCTCATGGGCCAGTCCAAAAAAGACCCCTCCAAGGCCGTCGAGGCGGAAGCGCTCAAGGCCCAGGTAAAGGCGGACGGGGAGCGGCTTTCCGAGCTGGAAACCCTGGAGGACAAATACAAAGCGGATCTGCGGGCAGTGATGATGCAGATCCCGCAGATCATCGACCCCTCCGTCCCCATCGGCCCAGACGACAGCGCCAATGTGGAGGTCCAGCGGTTCGGCGAACCTGCCGTGCCGGATTATGAGATCCCGTACCACACGCAGATCATGGAGAGCCTCGGCGGCATCGACCTGGATTCCGCCCGGGAGGTGGCCGGTAGCGGCTTTTACTACCTGATCGGCGACATCGCCCGTCTCCACGAGGCCGTCCTGGCCTACGCCAGGGACTTCATGATCGGCAAGGGCTTCACCTACATGATCCCGCCCTTCATGATGCACGGCGCTATCGTCGAGGGCGTCATGAGCCAGACGGACATGGACGCCATGATGTACAAGATCGAAGGGGAGGATCTGTACCTCATCGGCACCAGCGAGCACTCCATGATCGGCCGGTACATCGACCGGATCATCCCCGCCGAGACCCTCCCCCACACGCTGACCAGCTACTCCCCCTGCTTCCGCAAGGAGAAGGGGTCCCACGGACTGGAGGAGCGGGGCGTCTACCGGATCCACCAGTTCGAAAAGCAGGAAATGATCGTGGTATGCCGGCCCGAGGAGTCCATGGACTGGTACGAGAAGCTGTGGCAGTACTCCGTGCAGCTTTTCAGAAGCCTGGACATCCCCGTGCGGCAGCTGGAATGCTGTTCCGGCGATCTGGCCGATCTGAAGGTGAAATCCTGTGACATCGAGGCCTGGAGCCCCCGTCAGAAGAAATATTTCGAGGTCTGCTCCTGCTCCAACCTGGGCGACGCCCAGGCCCGCCGCCTGAACATCCGCTTCAAGGACGCCGACGGCAAGATCAGCCTGGCCCACACCCTTAACAACACCGTGGTCGCCCCGCCCCGTATGCTCATCGCCCTGTTGGAGAACAACCTGCGGGCCGACGGAAGCGTGGTCATCCCCGCCGTCCTCCGCCCCTACATGGGCGGAAAAGAGACGCTGGAAAAGGCTCGGCAGGTATAAAAAGCTCCCTTCTGCCTTCAAGCACACGCCAGGCCGGCATGATTTGACGAAAGGAGCCGGAATCAGTGGAAATCAGAAAGCTGACGGAAACCGATTACGACCAGGTCCTTGACCTGTACCAGGCCTTAGACGAGCTTCATGTACAGGCGCGGCCGGACTTTTTCGTACGCCGAAACAGAAATGAGACATACCCCCTGGACGCATATCTTCAAAATCTGGCCGACCCGGAGGTTTTACAGCTGGGGACCTTTGAGGGGGACCGGCTCATCGCAGTAGTCCGAGCGACGCTCTGGAAAGAAAGCGGCATGGTCAAGGGCCTGAAGACCGTATGTCTCGACAACATCTATGTCCTTCCCGCCTGTCGCCGCAGAGGGATCGCGTCAAAGCTCTTCGCGGCGGTGGAGACCTGGGCAAAGGAGCAGGGCGCTGTTCGCCTGGATCTGTACACCTGGGACTTCAACAAGGACGCCATCGCCCTGTATAGGGCCATGGGCATGACGCCCCAGCAATATGTGTTTGAAAAGAAGTTATAAATTATTTAATTAAATTATTAAATCATACAAGGAGGAAAACATTATGAAAGCAATCTGGAAGATCCTAATCGGTACGGCGGCGGTAGCGGCCGTGGCCCCCTATCAGGTGAAAAAGGATCAGGAGACGGGCGCCATCACCCTCAAGGCCGCCACCTGGGCCGGCACCTACACGAAAAACGAGGAGGGCGGAAATCTCACACTGAAGCTCCTCCCCGGCATCCTCAAGGACAAGGCCGAGGACGCGTGCTGCTGCGAGGAGGACTGCTGCTGTGAGCCGGAGCCCCAGGAGGAGCCGGAGGACGAGGGCGGAATCACCATCGAAGTGAACGTGGAGAAGGACGAGCCCGACGCCCCCTCCCAGGAGCCCAAGTCTGAGGACGCGTAAGCTCCCCCAACGCCCGAAAGGAGTACATAGCATGAAGAAATTTTTTGCGGAATTCAAGGCCTTCATCAACAAGGGCAACGTGCTGGGCCTGGCCGTCGGCGTCATCATCGGCGGCGCTTTCGGCACCATCACCACATCCCTCACCAACGACATCATCATGCCCATCGTGTCCATCTTCCTGGGCGGCGTGGATTTCTCGTCCATGACCCTGAAGCTCCCCACCTTCTATAAGGTGGCGGCGGACGCCGCGCCCAACACCCTCAATTACGGCAACTTCATCTCCGCCGTCATCAACTTCATCATCCTGGCCCTGGTGGTCTTCTGCATCATGAAGGCCTTCAACGCCGCCTCCGACAAGCTGAAGAAGAAGCAGGAGGCCGAAGCGGCCGCCGCGGCCGCCGCACCCGCCGCGCCCCCCGAGCCAAGCAATGAGGAGAAGCTCCTCACCGAGATCCGCGACCTTCTGGCCCAGAAGAAATAAGATGCTGGAAGAGATCCTTGCCGGGGGCGCCGCCGCCCTCGGCATCTCCCTGCCCGAAAACGCCCCGCGCCTCTATAGGGCCTACTACACGGCCCTGACGGAGGCCAACCGGCAGTTCAACCTCACCGCCATTGAGGGGGAGGACCAAGCCGCGCGTCTCCACTTCCTGGACAGCCTGGCCGTCCTGCGCTGGGAAAAGCTTGCCGGAAAAAACGTCATCGACGTGGGCACCGGCGGCGGAATCCCGGGCCTGGCGCTGAAAATCGCCGAACCGGCCCTCCAACTGACGCTTCTGGACGCCACGGAGAAGAAAACAGCGTTTCTAGCGTCCCTCTCGGAAAAGCTGGGCCTGCCTTGCGTCTGCCTCACCGGCCGGGCGGAGGAGCTGGGCCACGAGAGCGCCTGGCGGGAGACCTATGATATCGCCGTGGCCCGTGCCGTGGCGGAGACGCGGATCCTGGCGGAGATCTGCCTGCCCTTCGTGAAGGTAGGCGGCAAGCTCCTGGCCCTGAAATCCGCCGACACGGACGGGGAACTGAAAGCCGCCGAAAGCACCGTCAAGGCCCTTGGCGGCGTCATCGCCGCCATCCACGACTACACCCTCCCCGGCACGGACATCCCCCGCCGGATCGCGGTCATCGAAAAAACCGCCCCCACGCTGGAAAAATACCCCCGCCGCTGGGCGGCCATCCAAAAAAGGCCCCTCTGAACCGCCTCTTTTGCGTCGGCTCATTATCAAATAACTTTAAAAATACCGTCGAATACCCCCGATGCGCCGCATCGGGGCCTTTCGGCGTGGCATGAAAAGGCACAAAATGGAAGTTCTTACTAAATCCATCATCAACGAGGAATCGGTTCAGCGCGTATTGGGCGCGCTGGAGGCCGGCCGCTGTCCGGCGCTTCTCAGCGGCGCGGGCGCTCTGCCCCGTGCCCACGCGGCGGCGGCGGTGTATCTGGAGACAGGACGCCCCCTGGTGGCGCTGTGCGCCGACGAGGGCGAGGCCCGGCGCATGGCCGAGGATCTCTACGGCTTCACAGGGGTATCCCCGGCCCTTCTGACGGGGCGGGATCTGATCTTCTACAACGCGGAGGGCGTGTCCAGGGACGGCGAGCGGTCGCGGATCGCCGCCCTGCACCGGCTGGCCTCGGAGGAGGGCGTCATCGTTGTGGCCACCCCCGACGCGCTGATGCTGCGGACGATGCCGCCGGACGTACTGGAGTCGCTGACCGTGGAGCTGAAAACCGGCGGCAGCTTCGATCTGGCGGCGCTCACCGAGACGCTTATCCGGGCCGGCTACCAGCGCACGGATCAGGTGGAGGGCGCGGGCCAGTTCGCCCTGCGGGGCGGCATCCTGGACGTATACTCCCCGGCTATGGAGTACCCCGTCCGCTGTGAGTTCTGGGGCGACGACATCGACTCCATGGGCGTTTTCGACGTGTCCAGCCAGCGGCGGATCGAGAATCTGGACGCCTGCCTCCTGCTCCCGGCCAGGGAAGCGCCGGTGACGGCGGCCAAGGGCGGCCCGGAGGGCCTGGCCCAGCGGATGGACGCCTACGGGAAGCGCCTCATGAAGAAAAAAAGCGTCAAGCGGGAGCTTTTGGAGGCGGTACTGGCGGATCTGAAGCGGGTCCAGGAGGGCCGGAGCCTTCCGGCCTCGGACCGGTATCTGGATCTGATGTTCGAGCCGGCCACGGCGCTGGACTACATCCCCCAGGACGCGGTGGTGGTGATGTGCGAGCCCTCCCGGCTTTCCGAGCGGGCCAAAAACTTCACCTGGCAGCTGGGGCAGGATCTGACCGCCCTCAAGGACGCCAACGCCATGGACGGCGGCCCGGAACGGCTCATAGAGGCGTGGGAGTCGGTGACCGAGCGGCTTTCCGACTTCCCGGTGGTGATGATGGCCTCCTTTACCGCCAGCCAGTACCCCCTCCGGCCCAAAACCCTGGCCTCCCTCACCGCCAAGCAACTGCCCAGCTACGGCGGGAGCCTGGAGACGGCGGCCAGCGACATCGCCCACTATAAAAATACCGGCTGCTCCGTCATCGTCCTGACCCGGGACCGGCGGCGGGGAGAGATCCTCCACGGTTATCTGGAGAAAAAGGGCGTGAGCGCGGCCTACGATTTCGATTTGGCGGCGATCCCGCCCAAGGGACAGTGCGTCATCGCCGTGGGATCCCTCAGCGCGGGGCTGGAATACCCCGGCATGAAGCTGGCGGTCATCACCGAGGGCCAGCTGAGCCAGGGGCTTTTCCGACGGAAGGCCCGAAAGAAGCTTCCGGCGGGCCGGCAGAAGCTGGACAGCTTTACCGACCTCTCCCCCGGGGATCTGGTGGTACACGAGGCTTACGGCATCGGCCGCTTCGCCGGGATGGTGAAGCGGGAGATCGACGGGGCCATGAAGGATTATATTAAAATCGCTTACGCGGGCACGGACAGCCTCTACATCCCTGCCACACAGCTGGACGCGGTGTCCAAATACATCGGCGCCGGGGAAGACTCGCCGGTGAAGCTCTCCAAGCTGGGCGGCACCGACTGGGCCCGGGCCAAGACCAAGGCCAAGGCGGCGGTGAAGGATCTGGCCGACGGCCTCCTGGCCCTCCAGGCCGAGCGGCAGAAGGCCACCGGCTACGCCTTCTCCCCGGACACCCCCTGGCAGCGGGAATTTGAGGACAATTTCGAATACCAGGAGACGGACGACCAGCTGCGGGCCATCCGGGAGATCAAGGCGGACATGGAAAACCCCGTGCCCATGGACCGTCTGCTGTGCGGAGACGTGGGCTACGGCAAGACGGAGGTGGCCCTGCGGGCCGTGATGAAGTGCGTCATGGACGGCAAGCAGGCGGCGATCCTGGTGCCCACAACCGTCCTGGCCCAACAGCACTACCAGACGGCGGCCCGCCGCTTTGACGGATTCCCCGTCAGCATCGAGGTGCTGAGCCGCTTCCGCTCCGCCGCCCAGACGAAAAAAGCCCTCCAGGGGCTGGAGGACGGCACCGTGGACATCGTCATCGGCACCCACAAGCTCCTGCAGAAGGACGTGCGCTTCAAAAAGCTGGGCCTTTTGGTGGTGGACGAGGAACAGCGCTTCGGCGTCCAGCACAAGGAGCGCCTAAAGGAGATCGCCCGGAAGGTGGACGTGCTGACCCTGTCGGCCACGCCCATCCCCCGGACGCTGAACATGGCCCTGTCCGGCGTCCGGGACATGTCCACCATCGAGGAGCCGCCCTCGGACCGCCAGCCGGTGCAGACCTACGTGATGGAGCACGACTGGGGCGTTCTGGCCGACGCCATCCGGCGGGAGATCGGCCGTGGCGGCCAGGTCTACTACCTCCACAACCGGGTGGACAACATCGAGCGCACGGCCATGAAGATCCGGGAGCTGGTGGAGGGCGTCAGCATCGCCGTGGCCCACGGGAAGATGGACGAGGAGCAGCTGGGCGCGGTGATGGAGGCCATGCAGGCCGGGGATATCCAGGTGCTCGTGTGCACCACCATCATCGAGACGGGCATCGACATCCCCAACGTGAACACGCTGATCATCGAGGACGCGGACAAGATGGGCCTGGCGCAGCTGCACCAGATCCGGGGCCGGGTGGGCCGCTCCAGCCGCCGGGCCTTCGCCTATTTCACCTTCAAGCGGGACAAGGTGCTCACCGAGGTGGCGGAAAAGCGCCTGTCCGCCATCCGGGAATTTGCCGAGTTCAACTCCGGCTTCAAGATCGCCATGCGCGACCTGGAAATCCGCGGCGCGGGGAACCTGCTGGGCGCGGAGCAGTCCGGCCACATGATGAGCGTGGGGTACGACATGTACCTAAAGCTCCTGGAGGAGGCCGTCCACGAGGAGAGGGGCGAGAAGGTCCCGGAAAAGCCGGAGTGCTCCGCCGATCTGGCCGTCTCCGCCAACATCCCGGAGAAATACGTCCAGAGCGCGGAACAGCGGATGGATCTCTACCGGCGCATCGCCCACATCCGCACCGAGGAGGACGCCGACGACATGACCGACGAGCTCATCGACCGGTTCGGCGACCCGCCCCCGGAGGTCAATTCCCTGATCCACATCGCCCTTTTGCGGGGCGAGGCGGCGGACACAGGCATATCCGAGATCAGCCAGAAGCAGGGGCGGCTCATTTTCGCCATCCGGGATTTTGAGATGGAGCGGGTGAGCCGGCTCTACGCCCTGCCCTTCTACAAGGGGCGGATCAAGATCGAGGCGGGGCTGAAGCCCGCCATCTCCCTGAAGCTCCGGGAAGGGGAGCGGCCCCTGGGCGCGGCCGTCACCTTCGTCCGGGATTACAAATCGTCATAAATCCGTCTGACGGTAAAAAACCGGGACAGCTTCGGCTGTCCCGGTCAGTCTGTCAAAAAACCACCTCACGCCCAGCATAAACGAGCGTATGAATGACTAAAAATGGCAAATAAGGT
>CANRMY010000056.1 GCA_947631845.1 uncultured Oscillospiraceae bacterium
TCCGACGCAGGGCAAGGGTATGGAGTACAAGGAGTATTCCGAAGCGCAGAAAGGCACAAGTTGGAAACAGAAGTTGCGATTTGCGATTGATAAAAACATCGTTCTCGCAAAAGATTTTGACGACTTTATCAGGCTTATGCAGAAGTCGGGGTACGAGATAAAACAGGGCAAATATATCTCGTTCCGTGCCGAGGGGCAGGAGAGATTTACAAGAACTAAGACGATTGGCGACAACTACACCGAGGACAAAATCCGCGAGAGAATCAGTAGAGATTTTGGCAGAAAGCTCCCGACCGAACGCAAGGGCGTTTCGCTGATTATTGACATTGAGAACAACATCAAAGCTCAGAAAAGTAAGGGATTTGAACACTGGGCGAAGATCAATAATCTGAAAGAAGCGGCGAAAACGCTAAACTATCTGACCGAGAATAACCTTTTGCAATATTCTGATTTAGAGAGTAAGGTTTCGGAACTTCGTGCGGCATTTTCTAAAAATACTACCGACTTAAAAGCTGTTGAGGGCAGGCTGAAAGAGATTCAGCCGCTGATTAAAAATCTCGATAATTACCGTAAGCTAAAGCCTGTCTGGGACGAGTTTTCGGGCATAAAAAATAAGCTCGCCTTTCGCGAAAAGCATCGGGCGGAGCTTATCATTTTTGAATCGTCGCGGAAAGCACTCAAGGAGCATTATGGCGAAAAAAAGTGGGACGATTTGAAAAGTTTGCAGTCGGAACGCGACCGTCTGACTGCCGAGCAAACTACGCTTTACGCTGAGAGAGATAGGCTCAAAAAGCAGACTAAAGACATCGAAACAGTCAAAAGGAATGTGGACAGGATTCTCGGGAACGGCAATCAAGAAATTCAAAGAGCAACTACTATTTAAAACGACATTTGGTTCATATAATAAATGGCCGTCTAATGTTTCATAGTAGGGTATATTAAAAGGTAATTTTTTCGTCAAAAAATTTGCTACTTTGTATATTTTTTTACCATTCATGCGCGATTTTCGACCATTCGTGTAAAATGTATTGACATTGGAATTGTAAAAAGCTATACTGATAGCAAGCTAAAGGCTTGGTATCAGTCAACATTCTCCTGACAGAGATCTGTGCTGATACAAATACATACTGTCAAATGTTTGACTCGGACAAAGCATGATCGTGAAGCGCAGCACGATTATGCACGACAAAAATGTAGGAAATAAAGATGCCTTTAAGAAAAAAATTATTATGTGTTATTCTGGCAGCAGTTTGTGTGGCAATGTTAACATCAATGGATGTTTCGGCAGAATATGTATCACCGGCGTTTCCCATGGCGCTTTCATCAAGACATATCGTGAATGGTCATTTTATCAACAATCAAATATTTGATAAACCGCCATTAAATGTACTTAGTATGGCTGCTCCATGCGACAATCACTTCCCATCTAATACATGGAACTTATCAACAAGCGGAAAATATAACCTTGACGGTTCGGCTCAAGGTAGCGCCGAACTTTATACCATGTATAGATTTGAATCCGACAGTGGAGAAATCAATTACACTATTTATAATAACAACAATACGACGGACATTGATGTCTACTATTACAAAAATGGTAATTTGTTCATGTTCCATCGTCACAAGCTGTGTACTATTGCAGCAGGCGAGTCTCAATCTGGTACAATAAGCGTTGATTCTAATGATTATATTGTTTTTTCTTTTATACCGCCTTGTAATGTGACAGGTACTATCACAGAATGACAAGCGGATTATTAAAACTGATAGCCCTAATACTTATGACAATAGATCATATCGGAGAGTTTATTCCAAACTCTCCGATATGGTTCAAGTATTTAGGAAGGCTGTCTGCGCCGATTTTCTTTTTCGCTGCGGCGGAGGGGATATATCATTCGCGCGACAGAAAAAAGTATCTTTTGCGCATGTACATAGCGAGCGTTCTTATGGCTGTTGCGGAAAGCGTTTGTTGGCATCTCAGCGGTACGTTTATAAACAATAATATATTTGCTTCTATTCTGTTCGGGACTACGCTTGTGTACATCCTCGAAGAGTATCGTGAAAACAAGCCGAAACGAAATACATTGTTGCTCTTATTCATAGGGTGGCAGATAGTTTCCTCGGTATTCTGTATGTGGTTCAATAATGCAGGCCCCATCGATTACAGTATCGCGAGGATAATCTATACTGCCCTCGGAAACTATTTATTCGCCGCGGAGGGCGCACTGTATCTCACTTTGGCAATAGTTATATTTTATCTGTGCAGAGACAACAAGAAAAGACTCGTAGTGGTTTTTACGGTTTACTGCGCGGTGTTCTTTGCGTTGACCGTGCTGAAAGTGCCTACTTACGCTTTTGAGGTCATATGCAGATTAGGTGTGAATCGCGGTGTTGCAGAAATTCTTATTCAGCTTCCGGCTGAGATTTTGGGCTTTGAAGTATCTTCAAATGTATTTGGTGCTTCGTTTTATGAGCTTGCATTTGAAAGATATTACCAGTGGATGATGATTTTTGCTCTTCCTATAATTGTGGCATATAACGGTAAAAGAGGGAAATATCCAAAGTGGTTATTCTATACCTATTACCCTCTACATCTCTTTGCTCTTGCGGCATTGTCTGCTATACTATAAAAACTATATCTTAGTTGATATATATTTTTTTCGAAGGTTGCTGCCGGCTTTGATATGAAACAGCAAACGAAGAAGGATTAATATGCTGTTCATCACAGGTGAAAATCTACAGGAATTTAATACGGCATCTGCATCAAGTGGCGGAGCAGTTACAGCTAATATGTCATATATATCGTTTTCAAAGTTGCCATCCTAAAATTACTGTTTTGTTAAAAGAAAAAGGATCTAAACCGACGCAACTTTAGATATTAAATGGAATTCTTACGTTTTATAACAATGGTGGGGTATGCGTGTGTATAATTTCTCCGTATGTCATATTTCCAAATTCATGTTCGAGCGATTTCACTTTTTGCAATGAACGATGACGTTGAAAGTGAAAAACGTGCCAAGAAATATTGGTGCTTTGACTTGTGCAATTTTGAGATAATTCAAATTTTTCTGTTTTTTGACCATTCATGCGCGATTTTCGACCACTCGTGTAAAATGTATTGACATTGGAATTGTAAAAAGCTATACTAAGGTCAAACCAAAGGCTTGGTATCAGTCAGCAATAATAAATTCAGCAGCATCAGCGACTACAAAATAGAAGCTCACCGTGGCAGCTATTCCAATGCCGTATTGTCCAAAACGGGAACTGAAAGAGTGTTGGATTTTGAGTATTCTTTCGGAATCTTCAGTATGGACTGCCGGCCGAACGGAACGGTTACAGGAAGTGACGAAGTGACAATGAGATAACGGTGTCGCATTATATGTAAATTTCACTTTATTGGTATCGTTATCATCTCTTAAATATAGAGCATGATATTGATATAAATACATACTGTCAAATGTTTGACTCGGACAAAGCATAAGCATGATTGCAACATTCTTGTGCTCAACTTATCAAAAGAAAACTGTGTAAAAGTAAAGATAATTATTTTCCATACTTTCTGATATTGTTTGCGATTAAGTGAGCGAGGATATAATTGGTTTTTACATAAGAATTCTTTTGATTAAAAAAGAAGGTGATGACAGCGAAAAAACGACAATTATTCTGATGCTTCGCAACTAATATCAGATAGTTTTTGTCAGAATTTGAAATGTTCGAAGAAAATATTTTGAATCAATTGGAGGTAAGAAATGAAAAATATTATTAGGTTTTTATTGGTAATCATTTTAGTGTTCTCTCTCAGCGTACAGTCATTTGCCGTTTCGGAAAGTGCTGATATTGCCGTCAGTGCTCCTGCCGACTATTCCGAGAAAGAAAGCAGAGCATTTAATACCTATATGGCGTTGCTTACAGAATGGTCAGAAGAAAAAGACAACATAAGCGAGTTGACTGCTGCTTTTCCGGACTACTATGGCGGTTCATACATCAATGAAAACCATGATTTTGTCATTCAGATTGTCGGTTCAATTGATGACGCTATCAGCGACTTGAAAAGATTCATTGATACCGACAGCGTGATTTTTGAAGAAGTTAAATATTCCTATAACACGCTGCTTGAGGAAAAGAACAGAATTTCCGGCGAAATGATGACTTCTAAAACTAAAACTTCAGAATTGATAACTGCGGTCGGAATTGCCGGAAAAGAGAATTCCATCATTCTTTATGCTGACGGCAACAAAATGAACAGCTACAATTCATCTAAATCGAATGTGCTTGATGAAATTACTGATTTTGAAAATGTGATAATTGACAGCGGTTCTGCTGAAACAAAGCTGAATAACTTGGGTCCCTCAAAAGCATATCCCGGTGATTACGGCTCCTCATCCAACAATAACTTATTCAGCGTCGGATTCTGGTGTACGGATATATTCGGTCGCCCGGGTATTATTACCAGCTCTTATGCAGGCGTTTATACCAATGTCAGTGTTGGATTTAGCGGTGCATACTTTGGCACATGCAGTGATTATCAATGTGGCGGATATGTCGACGCTGCATTCGTCTTAAGGGAAAACATTTCAATTTCTCCTACGACTTTAGTACCGGGGCACAACATAGTTTTAAGCAATCAAGCAATCAATGCAGCTCCTATAGGAATGACAATATATACTCGCGGATGCGCATCCGGGGCGAGAACCGGCGTTGTAGAGGCGGCAAATGTAGATACAAATTATGGCGTTTACGGCACATTTATAGCTTCAAACTATTGTCAATATGGAGATAGCGGCGGCATTGCAACGATTTATGCAAACGACAAATATTATATCGCAGGCATAATAACCAGCGCAACCACAAACAACAAAGCCGGCATAGTTCGTGCAGGTGAGATACTAAGTGCGCTCAAGGTAACGCCATATGATCCGGTGATATAAGATGAAAAAGATACTGTTTATGCTGTTGATTTCCGCTATGCTGCTTTGCTCTTGCGGGAAATTCAATCCTGATGATTACCCTTGGGAACTAACCGAATCGGATGTTGTTCCCTACAGCGATAATGCTTACTCTCTTGAAATAATTGAGGGGACGCTTACCAATACCGGCTGTAAAGTGTTAATCTCCAAAAATAATGATGAAGATGAGTATCTTCTGTGCGGAGAGGATTTTTCCGTTGAGCTTCTGGGCGATAAGAAGTGGTACAAAATACAACCGTTGTCAGAGTATCTGATGTTTCCCGCAACGGGATGGTTTTTCAACAATGATAACCCTAACGGGGAGCAGGAGATGGACTGGTCAAAAATGTATGGAGAACTGCCTGCCGGAACTTACAGGATTGTAAAAAACTTCAGAATCATGTCGGGGGAAGTTGGCGTTTTCAACGAGGATTCAGCCTACAACTTTTGTGTTGAGTTTACTATTGAGTGATAAATGTTAGGCTTGATAAAACTTCATCGCCATGCCGTGCTTAAATAAGTAACTAATAGGAGGTATTACATTATGACAATGTCAACTGAAAAAACAATTTATATTGAGCCTGCGGCTTATGATGCTAAAGTCTTGGATGTTCCTTTCTATAATCAAAACGATCCGTTATGGGAAGGCGAAATTATGCAGACTTGCGGCAAGCCGATAGGTGAACAAGGATGCACAATAACATGCCTTGCGATGATAACAAAGTATTTTACAGATTCAGGGGATCCAAGCACTGTTAATACTGCACTCGGAAACGGAGCATGTCCGTTGAGTAGTTATTCTACTTCTGCGACAAAATTAGGCTTAAGTATTGTCGATTCAAATCGCAAAGATGATGGCACATTCATCTCTCAGAGCGATGTAACAAAATTTATTGTTGATAATATTAAATCAGGCTACCCGGTTTTAGTAGGAATGGCAAAGAAGAATGATTTTAATAGCACACACTTTGTGGTGGCATAAGAGTACGAGCAGGCTACTCAGTCTTCGTCATTTGTGATTAAGGTAAATGATCCCGGGACCAAAAACGGAGATGGCGTTCTTTTCTCGACTTTTGATAGTGATTATGGTGTCAACAGACTGTATTCCTATAAAAAAGCATAATACAAATCCAGAACAGGAGTAGAATTATGAAATATTTATCTTTGTTTATTACTGCTATCATTTTTTGTATTTCGCTTTCTTCCTGCTCCGAAAACAGCAATCACTCTACTGAAAGTGATACACGCGATGCAGCCTTAATCGAGTCTTCTGATTCTGCGAAAGATTTTGAGAGCAATTCCGATGAAATACAGTCTGATGACATAACTGAGCAGGCTAATGAAATAATCAAGGAACTTACACCCTCTCTCGTAACCGCGGACAATATTCTTTCAAGGCAGAATATTAAATTTGATGAGGAAACGATAGAAGCTAAAGATTCTGACGGATATACCGACACTTATTATAAATACCCGGCTCCATATGATACTGTAGACGCCTGCATGGAAGCTATGCACGAATGCTATACCGATGAGATGTGCGAGAGAATTTATTCTACTTTCTTCGACATGAATAACGACGACAGATGGCCTGTGTTCTATGTCACCGAAGACGGAGTTATTTATGTTCCGGACGGCGAGATTTACCACATCATGTTTACTGTTCCGATAACAAGTGCCGAGAAAGCCGGGGACGATAAAATAATAGCCAAGACAAGCATTATACACCAAAATGGCAACGAAGAATTTGAAATAGGGCTTAAAAAGGAAGACGGCATCTGGAAAGTAGACAGCTTAGGCTCTCCTATCTTGGAAAATTCCACCACTTATGCTGCCCCTGATAAAAGTTAAGCCGATGGTATAATACTAATTTCCGATTAAAGTATAGACAAAAAATCGGCACAAAATCGCTATACGATGGATTTCGCGCCGATTTTTTGTACACTTAATTATCGGAAATAAGCATAAGTAGATAATATTTTATTAACCTGATTGACATATCTTAATCACAGAAGATATTGATTATTCAAGTCGCAGGTTCAATTAACAAATTATAAAGGAAGGCTAATGAACAATGAGATATTTTAAGAACTTTTTATCGTTTATTATTGGCTTGGTTGTGGTACTCTGTCTAAATATACCGGCTTTTGCATTCGGGGGAACAAGCGCACCTGAGAACCCTGTATCATTTGAAGACCAGATTATTAAGATATTATCAAATAGTAAAGAATGCTATAGAAGAGATATAATTGATAAAGCTTTAGACGGAGGAGTAAAGCCGAGCGCATTATTCCCGTATTTGTCCAAAAGTGAACAGCAGTATATAATTAATAATTCGTCTAATGCTTATAGCAATATATCACCGTACTTCCTAATAGTGCAACTTAATGTACCTTCTATTATGCAAGAAGAAAATACTTGGTGCGGTGCAGCAACTATACAGATTGTATTAAAGTATTTAAACGGATCCTCTCCAACGCAAAAAGAAATTGTGTCTTCTATCACTGACAGTCCAAGCATAGATGCAGTTACTGAATACCTGAATAATCGAATCACCGACGACAATCTTAAATATACGTACAAGTCTATTGATGTTTCCGAGGACTTCAAAGGAGAAATTACCACTCGACTATCTTCAGCATTAAAATATAAAAAGCCTATGATACTTCAAATAGCTAATGTTGATGGAACCGGACAATGGCGTTATAAAACCAGCGGTCACTACTGCTTATGCGATGGTAGGACTAGTGACACCTACACAATCTGCGATCCGTATTATTATAGGTACTATTTGCCTGAGATAGTTGGCGAAGAAGGTCATTTTATAATAAAGTGGGACGAATTGGAAGATGGCATAAAAAAATGGGCAGAAAAAGGGGCAAAAGTAGGATACACAAGTTATTGACCATCAAATAACAGGAGGGATTTTATGAATAAGCAGCTTTTAATCACCGCCATGCTCATTTTTACCGTCTTATGCTTATGCTCGTGCAAAAGTAAAAATGCAGATATACCTGAGCAGAGTGTCACCGAAGATACGACTCGGCAGGCTGAAACGGCAGTTACGTCGGATATATCCGCTGACAACCCCGTTCCTTCGGAGCTTAACACAGATTCGGGTATCGAGGCGGCGGAAAATCAGGACAATTCAGAAACCGCCGACGGGTCGGTTATATTCGATGACAGCGGCACTCCCTCAAATATCAATACTGACCCCCACACCGAGGCGTATGATGAAAAAGTAACGCTGCTTCTTCCCGAGGCTTCAAAAACCGTTCGGATTGACAGCGAAAAAATCGGCACGGTTTACACCGATAAAACAAATCTTCTGGAAAAGATCGGCAAGGTATGGTACTCTTGGTCGGACGGGTATAATTCCGTGCCCGAGTTATACGACGATAAAGCCGACAAGCTTATAGATTTGGATTTCCCCGAAAACTTTCCGGGCTGGTATGCCGGTTCCGGTTTAACTGTCACTCTTGCCGACAGATATGTTTACGAGTGGCTCGGATATAATGACAACACGGTGAAGCTGACGCGGGTCGATACAAAAGAACACAAGCTCGAGGTAATACGCAGCGTACCGAGCAGCGACTCTTTTATAGCGTTTATAAATCTTTCCAAAATTGATGATGAAAAATTTTTATCTTTTTACAGATACAGCGCCCCCGATGAAGACTTATACGACATTTATTCCGTATGCGAAATATACGACATTGACGGAAATTACAGAGAGATACTGCGTGAGGGTTTAAAATATGATCCCGACACGGATAGGTTTTCAGAGGGGTATTTCTACGACGCTTTTACGGCAAAGGACGGAGAAATATATTCCCTTGGAAAAGAGATTATAGGCGGCGAGCCGAAATGGTCTTTAAAGCGTTTTTCAGACAACGGGGAAGCGCTTGAAACCGTCATGCTAAACAATTTCGGATATATGGCGGGAACCGAAAGCGTCGAGGCGTTTAATATAGCGGGTCACACGCGACGACGCCCGAACAACCTGTTATGTATATAAAATAAACGGCGGTAGCGACGCGGTTGTGGTAAAGGGGATAAAAAATCTCTACTACACGGCGACGGATAACCTGATTATAGTAGCGGTATCTGCCGACGAGGAAGGGAACGCTCTCAGCTACTGCGATTTCAATGTTATAAACGCCGAAAGCGGCGAAACCGTTGAGTATACATTCGACTTGGACGATGGACTTGATTCAAAAGATCTCAGAAAAATTTTAGTCACCGCCGACGGAAATTTGCAGTTCACCTTTGACTACAACTCGAAGGATATTATAAAAACGATACCGGTTGAATTGTTGAATAAAGCATGAAAAGCATATTTTTTGACCATTCATGCGCGATTTTCGACCATTCGTGTAAAATATATTGACTGCGATTCGAGGTGTGTTATAATGGCAGTGAGCTAAGCGAATACCATAAAGCATCGAATAAACTGGGATCTTCATGATACAGACCACTTTATACGCGGTTGGTTATGAAATCAACTAAAACAACATAGATGTTGATTATATCGTTACACCGTATGGATAGGACTGTTGCACATCGTGGAGATGCATGGCAAGTTCATAAAAGGAGGAATGTGTTGAAAGTTTAGCAAGAAGGTTGCCATAATTCTTGTGGTAACAACAACTGCCCTAGTAATCAAAGTTAAGGGGATATCATTTTTGAGAAATTCACTTGAGCGAATGTATATGAGACTTCAAAAATATGTATATGTATGAAAGGATGATTAGATTTATGAAAAAGGTTATGGTATATATGAAAAAATTGTCATGTTATATACTAACAGTGGCAATAAGCGTTGGTATATTTAATGCGTTTACCCCGAATATCTATGCATCACAAACCTCAGAAAAAGCAATATATGTAAAAAAAGACACTTATTATGACGTAGACATTCATGTTTATGGCGAGTATGATTCGATTTTTCCTACAAAAGAGAATACCGCAGCAACAAAAAACGTAGACGCAGTAACAAATAGCACTGCAAGATTCTCATATACTTTTGAGATTGATGAAGATCGTTGCGACAAGGCCTTTGTTATTGCTGATATCACATTACAAATTGACGGCATAGACACTAATGCTCACGTTGAAGGAGAAGTTAGTGCAACAAAACTTAGCGCAGATACTTTTTGGGAAGGTCCACTTTTGGGCAAGATTAATGTCAATGATAATCTGTTTGATGTAGCCGTTGGGTTTTCAAAAATGGAACGCTCAAACGACGCACGACTAACCATGACTATTGTTAATGATAATGGATTTACATCGCTTGCTTTTGGTGAACAAGTTTTTACGGAAAGCGAAGCTTCAGAGATCATAGCAATACGCAATGAAAAATCTGCATCATTGCAGCATAACTTGAATGCCCTATCCCCTTCTGCAGCTGAAGATGTTGGATATAGTAGTGATTATACCCTTCGTAGCACTCAGTTCAAAAACTATCAGTATTCAACTATGCAGTATTACTCACTAAGAGCGCAAGCGTATTACTCGGATTCAACTAATCGATTTGCAATAACGACAAAGTCATACGCTAGTTATTTGACCGATTATTATAACACAATTATTCCCCCAGACCCCTATCACAATTATTATTCAGCAGTTACGAGTATAAACAACTTTTCAATATCATTAAGAAGAAATGACTATAGTCCTTCTTGTATTGTGGGTATAGAGAATCCTAAAATATCCGGGAGTTCATATGGTTCTGACATGTTGTCGGCAATGTTTGAGGACATCATGTCCATCTTAGGCGTGCCAATCGCCACAATAAGGGCTATGTTTCGGGATATAATTGTTTCATTCAGCGTTTCCCAAGATGCGGCGTATTCGAACGAAAGTAGTATTAGTTTTACTTTTGGAACTTTTGATTATGTAGATTTTGATAACAGTGATGTTGGAGTGCCAATTATTTTTCAAATTATTCCAGTGACCACGTCTCCTACAACCAGCCAATATGAGTATTCAAGTGATATGACATATAAGGTTGATTATACCCTTCTCACTTCTTATTGGGATCCCCTGACACAGCAATATATACAATATCGAGCACCGTATACTGATTATGTCTATACCGGGTCCGCATCAAGAACTGTATCAGTTAATGTTGGATGAGGAGAAATTGAGGAATGTATGAAAAAAAGAAAACGATAATTGTTTTTATACTATTTGCCATACTACTATTTATGATTCTTGCTGTTACATTTGCATTACATTTCAAGAATAAATATCCTTACAGCATAAATTTCCCTCAGGTCAGTGGTGACTATGAGCAATTCTTCGGCGTTGAAAAGAAAAAACTAAAAGGTACAGCGAATTGCAGCTACACCATAAGTAATATGACTGACAGCCAATGTGTTGTTAACATTGACTTCACAGTCAGAATAAGTGGCAAGGACTTCAATGGGAAAGCGGAGGGAATCGTAGAGGTTATAAAAGTCGATGACGATATTCTTATCAATGGACCATTGCACGGTGAGTTTTCTGTAAACGGAAAAGAATATGATACTATTGTTGGCTTTAGAAAATTTCTTAACGGCGATAGCATACAAATCTCAGTAACTGTAATGGCAGACCATACAATAAGTTTCTCTTTTGCTAGTCCCACTTTCTATAATCCCATCATTGAAACTGCGCAAAATGAATAATTTGCGGTGCGCCCATCTGAGCCGCAGGAAGCGCTATTACAGGGACATATATGTGTTTTACCTGTACGACAGGCGAAGCAGATAACAGCGATGATTTTGAGATTCAATAACAAAACAGCCCCCGCCGACACCAAAGCGGTGCCGACGAGGGCTATATTTGTGCCAATTTTGATACTTTTTGTAACGCAAACATGGTTTGGGGCATGGCAGTATAGTTTCACTGCCCACCCCCTCAGAACGCCATACAGAACAAGTTTTTAGCGTAAATCGACACTTATTGCGACAGTAAATCACCCCTGTCTGCGCTTAGAAATGTAACTCGGACATTCGACCACAATCGCCTTGTAGCTTTGCTTACAATCTTTCGCGCACTTTTTGCACAGTGGGTTGTACTTTCTGCGGCCGTCTGAACCTATAAACATATCCCACTCGAACTTCCAATGCTTGCTTCTGCTCATAGGCTTCTCACCGCCTTCTCGGGTTCAGCTTTGGGATGCTCTACTTTCGCGGCTTTGAGCCTTTCGAGAATAGACGGCTTTTCCTGCGACTTCGGCTCGTCCTTTTTGCCGTTGTTGATGATGCCGTCAATCATACCGTAGTCGTCCTCCATTGACATCTCAACAAACTTTAGGTGGTTTCCCTTTTCGAGCTGCTGCACCCATTCAACCTTTTCGACGCCGAAAATCCCGCCTTTCGCGGCATGGGCGGCTATCTCGGATTTGTCCGTAACCAGTCCCTCGGTGTTGTCTGAGTAAAGCAGATAGACATTGCAACTCTGCATGACTTTAAGCGCGGCTGACTCATCCATCGGCAGCATACCACCCCAAGCGTAGCCGTATGACTTCATTTCATCTGTTGAAATAGTATCATCGGGCAACTTCGGAACCTCCATAACCTCCTGCCGCAAAAGTTCTAAAGTATGTTCATCAAAGCCGTCATAGATATTATCCAAGACAAGCCGACCGTTACCGTCAACGACGATATTTGCCATATCTTCATATGTATCGTTTTTCATCAGGAAGAAATCCCTGCCGCCGACAGTTGCGCTGTCTGCGGTGTGCCAAGTGCCGAGAAAGCCCTTGACTGAAATGTTTTCGGTCTGCATATTGACTTCAAAATCCCGCTGTTCTTTGGAGGACTGCTTTCTCTGCTCATCCGAAATCATCGGGATAGTTTTCTGTGAATTGGTTTTCATAAAGCCTCCTAAATGCTTATTTCCTGTTCTTTGCTCTTATGATCCCTGTGAGCCGTCGGTTTAACATTTTCTTTCAGTTTTTTCAGAATTGACGGCTTGCGCTCGGCAAAAGCTTTTATTTCCTTGCCGAGTTCTTCTCGGGATACGCCGTCGGCTCTCGTAAGACAGTTAAGAAGTGTTTCTGTGGGAAAAGCAGCTGCCAGAAGCGATTTCAGCACTTTGTCTGACAGCTCCGTTGACGAAACGACATTGATTATATTTTTCCGCGCCGATAATTCATCATCGTAGTCGTGCTGAAAAACGGCTGGCGTTTTTGCTATGTGCTTTTCAAATTCAGACATTTCCGCCTGCATTTTCGCAAGCAGTTCAGCTTTAAGACTGCCGTTTTTGCTCATAGCTCCGCCCCGCGTTCTTTCATCTTGTCTGTTGGCTTTTTCGGCTCAAGCTCTTTAGCTATCGCCTTTAACTGTTCCCGAATAGACGGCTTCTCCGCCGCCCTTTCAGCTTCCCGTAATTCCTTCCTCGCGTCGCTTACAAACAGATTTGTCAGCCCGGAGTGCGCCTTATCAACAATGAAGCTCTTAGCATTTTCGGGGCAAACAGAGATCCCTTTCGCCCACTCTTTATTTTCGCGAGAAAACCGCCCGTCCCAATCTTTTTGCTGAACGGTGTTCGCGAGAACATACTCCACGCGCTCGGCCCCGAATTGCTGAATAATGTCTTTGACCGCACTTGTATCGAGCCGCTGACCGTCATAGCCGTCCTTAATTGCGTCTTCAATCGCCATTCGACACTCTACATTTGCCCTTAAAGAACGGCGGTATAAATCGATCTCGCCGTTATCTATTGCATAAGCTGCCGTTTCCTTGTAGACAGGCGGTTTTGTGAGAAATTCGTTCATTTTCTCAACTATTCTGTTCTCCGCCTCCCTAACCTTGCTCATAAATCCTTCATGATTTATTTCTTTCGGATTTGCAAGGCTGTTTTCTTTGCACACCTGCATTGCCGCGCCGAGCGCGGAAAGGCTTGTATCCTCAATCACACCGCCGTCAACGGGAGCAAACTTAACGTCATAGAGGGTATAATCTATACCCTCATCGGTCCTATGCGCCTCGACAAATCCTATCGCCGTTTCCAAAGCGACTTCATCACGCGGCATTGTTTCTAAAATATCCTTTGCCCGCGTTTCGATACAGCCCCGAATTATGTCCATGTGGTCGCCCTCAATCTGCTCAAAGTCGTTGTAGATTTCATCGAGCGGTGCGGGAGATGAAAGCAGGGCTTTCGCCTGATCCGCAGGCAAGTCTATATATTCCATCGCCATTAAAATATCTTCCCTGATGGAGTATTCGTAAGCATGGTTAAGGATTTCCTCGGGTGGCTGAGCGCTCAGCCAATCGCGGTATTTGTCCTGTTCGGCAGACATTTTTTCAAAAAGCTGCTGATTTAGTTTTTCCTTTTCGTCCATTATCTTTCCTCCAATGATTTATTTTTTACCTTGCCCTCTGCTTTCTCGGAAACGGCGGGCGTTTGCTTTAACCTCGACAAAATCGACGGTTTTTCTTTGGCGGCAATATCGTTATTAACGGTTTGCGGAGGCTGCTCCTGTTGCCCCTTAGAGCCGTCAAGATTGAGCTGATTGTCAAGCTCAATGAGCCTTGCCGTTTTCTCGGCAAGCTCCGTTTCATACGGAAAAGGCTTTCCGACCTCGGATTCCGCTGTCTTTTGCTGATTCTTAGTTTCTTCAAGGTGAACCTCTGCGCTTTTCAGCCTGTCGGGTATCTTTTCGAGTGCGTTTTCTATGCGGATAAGGTTTCCTCTGCCGTCCTCACCGAGAGCGACATGGTGCGTCATCTGACCTTTAAGGGTTAGAACAAGGTCAAAGCCGTCCCTCGCAAGAGACATTTCAAGTCCTCGGTAATGACCTATATTGAGCGGCTCGGTTTCCTTGAAGTCTTTGATGGCGTCCATCAAAGCCGCTCCCGCGTTTTCCCTGTCGGTGAGCTTGTCACCGCGAATTTCTATCCCTATAAACCCCTCTTTCGGCAGAGGGTACTCGGCAAGAGTCTGAATATCCGCCTTAAAGCCGCTGATGAATTTCTCCGTCTTTTCAATCTCGGCGGGATAGTGCTTCAAAAGATTATCCTCAAGCCTAAATTGCTTACTCTTGTGGTCGGCTTTCATCAGCTTCAGCTTGGATACCTCAACGTCTAAATCCATTCGCTCTTTGATTCTCGGATCGCCTGCACAAAGAGCCTTTATCTCCGCAAATGAAAGTGCAACATCGTCAACATCTTCGCAAGAACGGACGGGAGATTTTGAAGTCATTATCTGACTTATGAATTTCTGCTTGTTCTCCACCGTCTGCCAGAGGTAAGCGTCGAATGTCCCCTCGGTGACATAGCGGCAGACGTGAACCTTTTCGTTCATATTGCCCTGCCGCTCGATTCGCCCTTTGCGCTGGATTAAATCTCTCGGTCGCCAAGGGCAATCAAGGTCGTGAAGCGCTATAAGACGGTCCTGACAGTTGGTTCCCGCGCCCATTTTAGCCGTTGACCCTATAAGCACTCTCACGGCTCCGCTTCGCATTTTTCCGAAAAGCTCTTTTTTCTTAGCTTCGGTATCCGCGTCGTGAATAAAGGCAATCTGCTCTTTCGGCATACCGCCCGCAATCAGCTTGTTCTTAATATCCTCATAAACGGTAAAGCTGCTTTTCGGCTTGTCGTCGGGAATGAGCGATTCAAGCGCGTGAGCCTCGGTAGATTTAGCGGCAATACCGCTTTGAGAGGATTTTGTCTGCGGGGTGGATATGTCGCAGAAGATAAGCTGAGTGAGCTTTTGCGGCTCGCCCTCTTTCCAGAAGTCAAGGACATTTCTGACGCATTGGTTGACCTTTGTGCCTTCTTCGTCGGGAAGTAAAGGGTTAATAATTCGTTGGTCGAGTCCTAACTTTCTTCCGTCAGAGGTTATTTTGAGCATATTATCTTCTGTCGGATCTACGCC
>CANRMY010000057.1 GCA_947631845.1 uncultured Oscillospiraceae bacterium
CCCTCCGCTTCGCTTCGACATCCTTGAGGAGGTCTCCCGCCGCCTGCCCGGCTTCCCCATCGTGCTCCACGGCTCCTCCAGCGTGCCCCAGGAGTTTGTGAAGATGATCAACGAAAACGGCGGCCGGATGCCTGACGCCGTGGGTATCCCCGAGGAGCAGCTGCGGAAGGCCGCCACGCTCTCCGTGTGCAAGATCAATATCGACTCCGACCTGCGCCTGGCCATGACCGGCTCCATCCGCAAGTATTTCGCGGAGCACCCGGATCATTTCGACCCGCGCCAGTATCTGACCCCCGCCCGCGCCAACATCAAGGCCATCGTGACCCACAAGCTCATCGACGTCCTTGGCTGCGCCGGCAAGGCGTAAAAAACCTCTCGCGGCGGCCGCGCCCTTCATCGGGTGCCGGTCGCCCGCTTCATTTTTCCCGCAGGTGGTGAGAGCGTGAAAGAGAACGAGCTTGACTGGATCCCGGAGGACGCGGAGGCCTCCCGCCTTACCGTGGACGATATTCTGAAGGAATACCACGCCCAAAACGGGGATCCCGCCCCTTCTGAGCCTGTGCCCGCCGCGCCGGAAGCGCCGGAGGATCCCCCGGAACCGGAACCCGCCCCGCCCCCGGCCATTGAAACCGAACAAACGTCCGGCGCCGCCCCGGAGAAACCCGTACCGGAGGAGCCCGCGCCGGCAGAACCGGCCCCGGAGGAGCCTTCCCCCGATTTTACGGAACCGGAGGCGGAACCGGCGGGGGAGGAGGAACCGGTCGAGGACGAGGAAGAGGAAGAGTCCGAACAGGACGGGGGAGCGCCCCGCCGGAGCGGGCTTTTCACCGGCAAGGTCATCCTTACGCTGCTGACTGCGCTGATCGCCGCCGCCCTGGTGGGGATCGCCGTGGCGCCGGACATCCCCGACCCGGCCTGGAGTGTCTTTGTGCTCTCGGGCCTGGCGGTGGGGTGCGTCCCGCTTCTGGTCTGGACGGTACTCTATCTGCGGGACAGGTCCCGCCATGCCCCGCCCGCTGTCATGCTCCTGGCGGTGCTTCTGACGGCGGCCGCCCACGAGCTTGTGGCGGCGGCCCTGTGCGCCGTCCTCTTTGACGCCCTTTACGCCATCGCCCACCGTCTGGCTCACCGGGAGCTGGAAAAGGTGATGGACCGGCTCTATGCCCGCCTGGACGGCATCGACCCCAGCCGGGAGCGCCGCCTTTCCGCCTGTGTGGACGAGCTGGAAAACGGCCGGATCAAGGCCGTTATGGATCTGCGCGGCGTCCGGCCCTTTGTGCTTTTGGCCGCCTTTGTGCTGGCGGCCCTGTGCGTGCTGATCCCCAGCCTGATAGACAGCGCCCTCTTCTCCAAATGGCTGGCCCGCGCCGCCGTGATCGTGGCCGCCTGTGCCTGCGGGGGCGAGCTGGCCGTGGTCCTGTCCTACGCCTGCGCCGTGGACCGGGCCTATGCCGCCGGCGCGTGGCTGGCGGGCCTGGGGACGGTCAGCGCCTGTGCCGACGTCACCAGCGTCGTCTTCAACAAGGCCGGCACCCTCACCGACGGCGACTACCGCATCACCAACATCGAGCCCGTCCGCATCAGCGAGGGACAGCTCCTCTATCTGGCCGTCCAGGCGGGGGCCTATTCCGAGCACCCCCTGAACCGGGTGATCCGCCGGGAGTCCGGGATCCTGCCGGAGAAAGCCCGCATCGACCGCCAGCGGGTGGAGATGGGCTACGGCAGTCTGGTGCGCCTGGACGACGGCACCATCGTGGGCATCGGCAACATCGACTTTATGGAAAAATTAGGCGTCCAGGGGAACCTCTTTGTCCCCGGCGGCACCTGTGTCTTTGTCTGCGTGGACAGGGTCTGCGTGGGCCGGATCGACTTCGCCGATTCGGTCAGGCCCGACGCGGTGAACATCGCCCGAGAGCTGCGCAAGGCGGGGGTGGACAACGTGGCCCTCATGACCGGGGACAACGCCCTGGCCTCCACCAACGTGGCCCGCAGACTGGATATCTCCGAGGTCTATTCCGACTGCCGGCCCGCCGACAAGGCCGAGCGGCTCCAGTACATCCAGAACACCCAGGATCAGAAGGACCGGGCCGCCTTCGTCACCCGCGCGGGAAACGAGCGGGAGCTTCTGGAGCTGGCCAACATCAGCGTCACCCTGGGGGTGGGGGACGACTCCACCGCCAACTACCCGGATATCATCCTCTCCGACGGCCTTCTGACGCCCCTGCCGCGCCTTCTGTGGGACGCGCGGCTTGTGCGGCGGAACATCACCTCCGGCTTCCTGGTGAGCCTGGCCGTCCAGATCCTGACGGCGCTTCTGGGCGTTCTGGGCGCGCTCCCCGTGTGGGCCGCCGCCGTCCTCATGCCGGCCCTGTCCGTCTACCTGATCCTCCGGGCCAAAAAAATCGCCGGCTGACCGTAAATCCTGTAGAGCGGGAAACCTCGTACGGGCCGGACACCGGCCGGCCTGTGTATCGAATTCCTGAAAATCCATCGAATAACGTTGTAGGGGCCGCCTCTCCAGGCGGCCCGCCGAATTCCCGTTGCATTGCGTTTAGCGCGCCCGTAGGGGCCAGACCCGCTCGGCCCACACGCCGTGCCACCGAATTCCATTCCGTACGGGCCGGACACCCGGCCGGCCCGACGCACCTCGAATATCTCAGACGCCGTCGTAAAAAGGTTGCGGCTCCGCCGCTTATTTTAATTGCGGGCCGCCGAGGGCGGCGGCCCCTACAACGTATAACGAAAAACCGGTGGTAAACGTAGGACGGGCCGGCCAGTGTCCGGCCCCTACCGAAACCCCTCAGAACCGCCGAACCCAATGTAGGGGCCGCCTCTCCAGGCGGCCCGCCGCACCATCGAATTTCCCGGAAATCTACCCCCCACCGCCGTACGGGCCGCCGCCCTCGGCGGCCCACCGAATTCCCGGTGCATTCCCTACAACGCGCCGTACGGGCCGGACACCCGGCCGGCCCGACGCACCTTGAATATCTCAAACGCCGTCGTAAAAAGGTTGCGGCTTCGCCGCGAATTGAATTTTTCGGGCCGCCAAGAGAGGCGGCCCCTACGGCAGGGAACGAAAGATATTAGAAATTCGAGACACGGGCCGATGTGGTCATCGGCCCCTACGGATGGCTGGTTGCGAATTGACAGGGGATTACGTTCGTCGTACCCTGTACGGCGTCGTGGGGAAGCCCTCGTGCGGGCGTTCCCCGGGGTTCTCCACATAGGGGCCGCGGCCCCTGTGTGGTCGTTTTCAAAAGGGGGTTCTCAGGGGGGAAAAAACGAAATCCCCCCTGAGTTGTTTTTCTCTTCTTTGCTGCTTTCTTCCCTTTTGTCAACACAAAAGAGAAGAAAGCAAATCCCCGTCCGCCCTATAAGGGCGGACAACCTTATTCCCCCCGCCGGGGTCAGGTCAGCCCTCCCGCTCCAGAGCGTACAGCCTGTCGCTGACGATGTCGAAAAGCGTCGTGGGCGTCACAAGGCCCCGGGCCAGCTCCCGGACAAAGGCCTCCGCCGCGCCGCGCTCCCCGAAAATGTCCGGGTATGCCGCCCGCTCGCCGGCCTCCGTCTCGATGGCCGCGCCGAAGCGGGGATAGACACCCTCGCCGGTGTCTACCTCGCCCTCCGCCAGATAGTAGGCGACCTTCACGGAATTGACCTGCTCCTCACAAACCTTTGTAAAACGCGCGGACATGGAAAAACCGCCTCCTGCATATGTAAATTATGGGCCCTCTCCCGCCACGGGAAAATTCCGCCCTTGTGGATATTATCTCACAGTAATTTACATTTTTCCAGAAGAATCGTTCGACAAAGTCCGACAATTGATCCCGGGAATTTCCAGAATTATCCTTCATATGGCCGGACTCTCAGCTTCGCACCGAGACTTTCGGCGATCCGGCGGCTTTTTTCCTGTTCCGCCGGCGAAGTGACCACGTCTACCACGGTCATGACCACATGGGGGACATAGGGAACGCAGGCTTTTGTAAAGGCCAGCATGGCGTCGAAGGAGCCGATGCCGAACCTGGGCCGGCAGAGCCGGTTATAATCCTCGGCATTGGTGGCGTTGAGGCTCACCGAAACGGTGTCGATGAGTCCCTGAAGCTGCGGGGTCGTCTCACGCCCGTTGATGAGGTCGGCAAGGCCGTTGGTGTTGACGCGGATCGGGACGGCGTACCGGGATTTGACGTATCTGGCCGCCTCCAGAAGGTCGTCGAGTCTTTCCGTGGGTTCGCCGTAGCCGCAAAAGACCAGCTCGTCGTATTGGGGAAGCTCCCATCCGTCGATGCTGTCGCAGATCTCCCGCAGGGTGGGTTCGCGCTCGAGCCACAGGGAGTCGGAACCGTAGACCCCGTCGCCGTTCTGCCGGAGGCAGAAGGTGCAGGCGCAGGGACAGCGGTTAGTCATATTGATGTAAATGCCGTTTTTGACTTTGTAGGTGATGGTCATATCAAAGCTCCTTCAAAAATTCTTCGAAGCATATCCCGTCGGTGCGGGGGATCCGCAGCTCCTCGGTGCGCCTGATACATTTTGCCACGAAACGCGAGGCGTGGAGGACGCTCTCGGAAAAATCCACGCCGTTCACAGCGTCGGCAGCGATAATAGAGGCGTAGACGTCCCCCGTGCCGGAGCGGTAGGGCCCCGCGCGGCGCTCCGTCACCATGCGGGAGGGCTTTCCCCGCTCAAAGACGAAGTTCCCCAGCTCGTCTCCCAGCTCCAGGCCGGAGATGACGATCTTCCCGGGCCCCATGGCGGATATTTTCTCGCAGAGGCCCTGAAGCTCCGGCTCCTTCATGCTTTCGCGGTACTCCGTCCCCGTGAGGATACACGCCTCGGTGAGGTTTGGCGTCAGTATATCCGCAAGACCTACAAGGGACGACATGTACTCCGCCAGATGTTCCGAATAGGTGGGGTAGAGACGTCCGTAGTCGCCCATCACCGGGTCAACGGTCACGGCGGCGCGCTCCGCCCGGAAGCGCCCGATGAAGCTCCGGGCAATGTCCACCTGCTCCCGGGAGCCGAAAAAGCCGGTGAGGATGCCGTCGAAGCAAAGGCCCAGCTTCTCCCACTCGGCGATATACGCTTCAAGATGGGAGGTGAAGTCGCTGTAGTAGAAGCTCTCAAAGCCCGTGTGGTTTGAGAAGATCACCGTAGGGACGGGACAGCACTGGAGCTTCATAGCGGAGATCACCGGAAGCGAAACGCTGACGGAACACCGGCCGAAGCCGCAGAAGTCGTTGATAACGGCTATCTTTTTCTGGTTGTTGTGGGACACGGGAAACACCTCATAAAACGAGCTTGCCGCCTATTGTATCACTAAACTGGTAAGGCGGCAAGCGCCACATTATAAAATAAATCTATGACCAGATCCCGGCCAATCACTCCGCGATAAATTCCCCGTCCTCGCCGAAGTTCCAGAAGCCCCGGACGCCGGCGTTCTCCGCGCCCACCTGGAACTGATACTTGGCGATGCCCAGGTCATTGTACATCATCTCGTTTTTCTTCTCCTTCCAGAGCCGCATGGTCACAAGGCCCCCCTTGTAGACGATGTTCACCGGCTGTTGGTTCACCGCCGAGGGACCGGCCTTCACCGCCTCCGCCCCCGCCCGGATCCAGCCGGGGAGGGAGGTATAGGGGTAGTCCGACTCCACGAACGTTTCGGTTTTTCGGTCCTTGGCCCGGATCCGGGACCGGATGGTGCGCTGGAGGAGGGGGACCTTCTCCACGGCATAGCCGATGGGCACGACGCCCCAGAGCTTCTCCCCCTCGCCCAGAACCGGGGAGACGGATTTGCGGTCATAGGTGCCCGCCACCCAGCAGGTGCCCAGCCCCAGAGAAACGGCCTTTAAAATCAGCTTCTCGCTGAAATAGCCCACCAGCTCGCCGCCCAGCGCATCCTCCGGCCCCACCAGCAGGACGCAGGTATACACCTCCCCGGAGAACATGCCGGGAGCCAGCTTCACCGCCGGCTTTTTGGCGGCGTTATTGTCCACCAGCTGAAAGTGGAGCCCTGCCGCGGCGTTGCACGCGTCCACCGCCGCCTGAAGCTCCGCCGCGATCTCCGGCACCAGCGGCCTTTTCTCATACGCCCGCACGGAGATCCGTTTTTCCAGCGCTTCAAATTCTGTCATACCAACAGCTCCTTTCCTCAGAAAACAGATTTTATCACATTTATTGTGCGGATTCAAGAATAATTTGGGATTTCCAAGAGATTTATTTGACAAAATCCACAAAAGCCGGTATACTGGAATACAGAAAATGTCGTTTGGGGGTGTTTCTATGGGAGATTTTCGTATCCTGGAGGTCAAGCAGAGCGTCTTTGCCGACAATGACCGGCGCGCCAACGAGCTCAGGCAGCGCCTCCGGGAGAAAAAGCTGTTTCTATTAAACCTCATGTCCTCGCCGGGGGCGGGGAAGACCACGCTGCTCACCAGGACCATCGAGCTTCTGGGCGGGGAGCTGAAGATCGGCGTCATGGAGGCGGACATCGACTCGGACGTGGACGCGGAGCGCATCTCAAAAACCGGCGCCAGAGCCATCCAGCTCCACACCGGCGGCATGTGCCACCTGGACGCGGACATGACGGCCCAGGGCCTGGAGGGGCTGGAGACAGGCGATCTGAATCTGGCGATTTTAGAGAACGTGGGGAACCTGGTCTGTCCGGCGGAATTCGACACCGGGGCCAGCAAAAACGCCATGATCCTCTCGGTGCCGGAGGGGGACGACAAGCCCCTGAAGTACCCGCTGATGTTCTCGATCTGCGACGTGGTGGTCATCAACAAGGTGGACGTACTGCCGTATTTCGACTTTGACCTGGAGAAATGCCGGAAAAATATCCTGGCGCGCAATCCCAACGCCAGGATCATCCCCGTCTGCGCCAAAACGGGAGAGGGCGTGGAGGAGTGGGCCGGATGGCTCCGGGAGCAGGTAAAAATCTGGAGATCATAAGGGGAGGAAAAAACCATGGACATGACAGGCGTATATGAAAACTGGCCGGCCAACCACAAGGGGGAAAAGCCCGGCCGGGAGAAGATCGTCAAGCTGGGGAAGAAGATCACCGACGTGGCGGCCCACAAGCTGGGCGGCGTGAAGGTGGAGGACCCGGAATATTGGGGCCTGGCAGAGCTGATCACCGACGAGATGGCCGACGTGGCCCTGAAGATGAAGCTCCGGGAGCACTACACCGTGGACCAGCTTGTGGAGCTGTGCCAGGTCCCGGAGGAGAAGCGGGGGGACTTTGAAAAGCTCCTGGAGGAAATGGCCTATGTGGGCCTTCTGGAGTACGACTACGGCGACCATTACGATCATGACGGCCGCACCGCGCCCCCCTCGGAGCGCCGGTACATGCTGCCCATCTTCGTCCCCGGCATCGCCGAGCTTCTCAACATGGAGGAGAAGACCGCCGACGGGAAGCACTTTGACAACCCGCGCCTGCGGGATCACCCGGACGTGGCCTCCTTCTTTGAGCGCATGACCTATATCCCCCTGGCGGGCATCACCCAGATGGTGCCCCCCGGAGGCGGCGGCATCGGGATGCACGTGATCCCGGTGGAGAAGGCCATCTCCATGGAGAACGAGTCCGTGGATCTGGAGCATATCTCCTACTGGCTGAAAAAATACGAGGGCCACATCGGCGTGGGCCAGTGCTCCTGCCGCGCCTCCCGGAAGGTGTTGGGGGACGGCTGTGCCGACGACCAGTACGGCTGGTGCATCGGCCTGGGCGATTTCGCCGACTACTGCCGGGAGACCGGCAAGGGCCGGGACATCACCTACGACGAGGCCATGGCCATCCTGAAACGGGCCGAGGACAACGGCTTTGTCCACCAGGTCACCAATATCGACGGCGAAAACAAGATCTTCGCCATCTGCAACTGCAACGTCCAGATCTGCAACGCCCTGCGCACCTCCCAGCTCTTCAACACGCCCAACCTGTCCCGCTCGGCCTACGTGGCCCATGTGGAGAAGGAAAACTGCGTGGCCTGCGGAAGATGCGTGGAGAAATGCCCCGCCGGCGCGCTGAAGCTGGGCCAGAAGCTGTGCGACAAGGAGGGCAGGGAGATCGAATATCCCCGCCAGGAGCTGCCCGACGAGACGAAGTGGGGCCCGGACAAGTGGGATCCCGAGTACCGGGACCACAACCGGATCAACTGCCACGACACCGGCACCGCCCCCTGCAAGACCGCCTGCCCGGCCCATATCGCCGTTCAGGGGTACCTTAAAAAGGCCGCCCAGGGCAAGTACCGGGAGGCGCTGGAGCTTATAAAACGCCAGAATCCCTTCCCGGCCGTCTGCGGACACGTCTGCAACCGCCGGTGCGAGGACGCCTGCACCCGGGGCACCGTGGACGACCCCGTGGCCATCGACGCGGTGAAGCGCTTCATCGCCGAGCAGGATCTGAAGGCCGAGACACGATATGTCCCCGAGGTGGTCATCCCCGCCAGCATCCACATGGACCGGTTCGAGGAGAAGATCGCCATCATCGGCGCGGGCCCCGCCGGCCTGTCGGCGGCCTACTATCTGGCAACCATCGGCTATAAGCCCACGGTATTTGAGAAAAATCCGCTCCCCGGCGGTATGCTCCAGTACGGCATCCCCTCCTACAAGCTGGAGAAGGACCTGGTCAAGGCCGAGATCGACGTGATCCGGGAGCTGGGCGTGGAGATCAAAACCGGCGTGGAGGTGGGCCGGGACGTGACCATCCCGGAGCTGCGCCGGCAGGGCTACAGGGCCTTCTATATCGCCATCGGCTGTTCCGGCGGCAGACTCCCCGGCGTGCCCGGCCAGGGCGCGGAGGGGTGCGTCACAGCCATCGACTATCTGCGGGAGGCCAACGGCGGCGATAAGCCCTTCAAGGGCACCGTCGTGGTGGTGGGCGGCGGCAACGTGGCCGTGGACGCGGCCCGGGTCAGCGCCCGCTCGGGGGCCAGGTCCGTGGCGATGTACTGCCTGGAGGGGCCCAAGGAGATGCCGTGCTCCAACCAGGAGGCCCAGGAGGCCCTGGATGACGGCATCTCCATCCACAACGGCTGGGGCCCCAAGGAGATCCTCACCGAGGATGGCAAAGTCACCGGCATCGTCTTCAAAAAATGTTTGGACGTCTACGAGGGCAAGGGACGCTTCGCCCCCAAGTACGACGAGGACGAGACGGTCACCGTCAAGTGCGACCGGGTCATCTTCGCCATCGGCCAGTGCGTCCAGTGGGGCGAGCTTCTGAAGGATACGGCGGTCAAGCTGGGCCGCGGGGGATACCCGGAGGCGGACAGCCTCACCTTCCAGACCGCCCAGCCCGATATCTTTGTGGGCGGCGACGTGTATACCGGCCCCAAATTCGCCATCGACGCCATCGCCCAGGGGCACTACGCCGCCGAGTCCCTGCACCGCTACGTCCACAACGCCCATATGACCATCGGCCGCAACCGGTGGGAGTTCTTCGAGCTTGACAAGGACAATATCCGCGTGGAGAGCTATGACAACTCCTCCCGCCAGCGGGAGGGCACGGACAGGAGCAAGGGCCCCTTCCGGGACGCCTCCGTCACCCTCACCGAGGAGCAGGTACGCATCGAGACGGCCCGGTGCCTGGGGTGCGGCGCCGTGGTGGTGGATCCCAACAAGTGCATCGGCTGCGGCGTCTGCACCACCCGGTGCGGTTTTGACGCCATCCACCTCCATCGGGACAGGCCCGAGTGTACCCATATGGTGAAGGCCGAGGAGAAATTCAAGTACATCCTGCCCTACGCCGCCAAGCGAGCCGCCAAGATAGCCGTCAGAAAGGTCAAAAAGTAATGCACGAGCTGGGCGTTGTGTTCTATGTCATCCGCGATGTGAAAAAGGTGGCGGAGGAGAACAGGGCCGAGCACGTGGAATCCGTCACCCTGGAGATCGGGGAGGTCACCGGCGTGGTCCATGACCTCCTCCGGGACTGCTGGAAGTGGGCGGCGAAAAAGGAGCCTCTTCTGGACGGCGCGGAGCTGATCATTGAGGAGATCCCCGCCGTCACCCACTGTGAGAGCTGTGGGGAGGATTACGAGACGGTGAAATACGCCAAGATCTGCCCCCACTGCGGCTCCGACAGCACCTACCTCATCCAGGGACGGGAGTTCAACATCAAGGAGATCGGCGTCACCTGATCCGGGGCGCGGTTATCACGCCGCCGGAAAATTCCCTTTCCGCCGAAGCTTTGCTGCCCTCTGTTCGGTTATAGACGCATTATACCGCAAAATAAAGCATATGTCAAGTATTATTTTAAGTATTTTTAATTTATTTTTCGCATAAATCCAAAGAGCCGTAAAAAGCCGGGCCTTCCGCCCCTTTTTACGGCTCGTTTTTTTGAAAAAATTTTTAGATATGACCTCCCGGCACATTCCGTCTGCCACACCCGCAGGGGCCCAATGCGGCTCGTACGGCGATGGGGGGATTTTTGTGAAATTCGATGGTGCGTCGGGCCGGCCGGGTGTCCGGCCCGTACGGGTTCGGTGCACGAAATGCGCCGGAAATTCGCAACAGGCCATCCGTAGGGGCCAGAGACCCGCTCGGCCCGTGTCCCGAATTTCCGATACTCTTTCGTTCTACGCCGTACGGGCCGCCGCCCACGGCGGCCCGCAATTAAAATACGCGGTGAAGCCGCAGCTTTTTTTATGTGCGGAGGTGTAAGTTTTACGTGCAAAAGGGGGAGTTATAGGGGGAGGACGTTCTCGGTATAGTCGTGTGCCGGGCCGCTGAACCGCTCGGGGTCGATGGGTGGTGATGCAAAGGTGATGCAAAACAGTGTCCGTTTTGATTCCCGACTGTGATATTAGTATCAAAAGAAAAAACAATGGTTAACATAACTGTTGGTCCGGCGTGTTTCCAAATTGTCATAATTTTGTTTTCGCTTTGTTATTGTAAACCAAAAAACGATATGTTAACATGAACAGGCGACAGATAACGGGGCGTTTCGCGTCCTGAGAGATAGAGATTTCGTGTTCCGAAGGACGGTAGGGGCGGAGATATGAGAGAAGAAGAGAGCAGAAAAAGAGCTTTACGGGCGCGGGCGATGATCGTGTGCGCCGTTGTCACGCTGGCGGTGGTCTGCGGGGCGCTGGCGGCCTATGGCGGGCTGGCGCTTTTGGACGCCAGGGCGGATCATGACGGCGGAGCGCCGTCGGGGGCGTACACGGGGAGCGACAGCGGCCTGGAGACAGCCGGGGACACGGCGGCGGAGGACACCGCCGGCGCCGTTGACACGTCGGATACCTCCAACACGTCAGATACCTCCGACGCGGCGGACACAGCGGTGCCGGATACGGCCGAGGATACGGCGCCTCCCGAGACGGCGGATACGGCGCCGGACACGTCCGAAGACACGGCGGCGCCCGATACGGCCCCGCCGGACACCGCCAAGCCGGTGCATGTGGAGCCTATCGACACCACCGGGGCGGAGAACTACGTCTTCGGCACGGCCCTGGGCGAGGGGGCAACTGTGGAGGACAGCGCTTTTGACGACGCCGTCTTTTTAGGGGATTCGCGAACCGAGGGCCTGATGCTGTACAGCGGCCTTACCCACGGGGATTTCCTGTGGCACCGGGGGATGTCCGTTTTCCACGCGGACAGCGCCAAATACCGGGTGATAGAGGTGGAGGGGGAGAAATACACCCTGATGGAGGCGCTGGCCCGGAAAAAGTACGGCGCGGTGTATCTGATGCTGGGGATCAACGAGCTGGGATACGCCAGCTCCTCCTATGAGAAGACGCTGGCGGCCCTGGTGGACAGGATCCGCCAGATCCAGCCGGAGGCGGTGATCTATTTGCAGACCCTGATGCCGGTGAACGACGCCAAGGCGCGGGAGAAGAAGCTGGCCGCCTATATCACCAACGAAAACGTGGAGGCCTTCAATCAGGCCATCGTCCGGGTGGCCAAGGAGAAGCGCGTAGTGCTTCTGGACACCGCCAGCCTCTACCGGGGGGAGGACGGACAGCTCCCGGCGGACATGACCGCCGACGGGGTGCATTTCACCGTCCGGGGCTATGGGAAATGGGCCGACTACCTGCGCTGTCACGTGATGGAGAAGGAGACGTATTTCGCGCTGTGCGCGTGAGACGGAAAGGGGACGGGTGAATGAAAACCGGAAGGATAATAGCGGCCCTGTTGCTGCTGGCGCTTCTGCTGGCCGCCTGCGGGGCGGAGGCCAAGCGGCCTTATACGACGGCTGACGCCCAGACGCTTCTGGACGCCGGGGCCTTCAACGGGGAGATGCAGAGGGTGGAAGGGGCCTTTGTGACCATGGTCTACGGCATCGACCAGGGGTCGCTTACGGACTATGTGTGCTACCAGGCCATGGATACCGCCGTCAGCGCCGACGAGGTCACCGTCCTGATCCTGGCGGACGAGGACGCGGCCAAGGCCGCCGAGGCGGCCTGCCGGGAGCGGGTGGAGAGCCAGATCGAGAACTGCCGTTCCTACGCGCCCGCCGCCCTGCCGGACCTGGAGGCCGCCGTCATTGACCGCGTGGGCAATACGGTCCTCCTGGCGGTAGGGGATCCTGAGAGACTGCCGGAGGCTGTCAAGGGGTTGAAGTAGGGGCCGGACACTGGCCGGCCCGATTTTCGAATTTCTGAGAATCTTCCCATAGACGCCGTACGGGCCGCCGCCCTCGGCGGCCCATGGCACCGCCGAATTCCGCAATATCCGATTGATACGCTTCCGTAGGGGCCGCCCTCCCGGGCGGCCCGTCCCACGTTTACCACCGGTTTTTCGTTAGACGTTGTAGGGGCCGCCTCTTTTGGCGGCCCGTAAATTTAAATGGCGGCGGAGCCGCAACATTTTGGGCGGGCGTTTCGGGAATTCGGTGGGCCGCCGAGGGCGGCGGCCCGTACGGCGATGGGGGGCGGATTTCGGGGAATTCGGTGGTGCGTCGGGCCGCCTGGAGAGGCGGCCCCTACAACGTATTAAGGAAGATTTTTTGGAAATTCGGGCGGACTGCGTGGGAATTCGATGGTGCGGCGTGTGGGCCGAGCGGGTCTCTGGCCCCTACATTGTGTGCGGTGGTTCTGATGGGGTTCCTGTAGGGGCCGGACACTGGCCGGCCCGATTTTCAAATACGCGGCGGAGCCGCAACCTTTTTGGGACGGGCGTTGCGAAATTCGATACACGGGCCGGCCGGGTGTCCGGCCCGTACGGAAGCGTTGTGCGGAATATGCGGGGAATTCGGTGGGCCAACCTGGGCGGCTCGTTTTTTTGTGCGCGGAGGTGTAAGTTTTACGCGCAAAAGGGGAGTTATAGGGTGAGGACGTTCTCAGAAAACAGAGAAAGGGGGTGGAGACGTGGAGGACGCCGGGATCATAGAGCTGCTGTTCAGCCGCTCCGAACGGGCGATAGCGGAGCTTGCGGGAAAGTACGGCGCGGGGTGCCGGAGGATCGCCGGGAATATCCTCGGCGACGCGCGCGACGTCGAGGAGTGTGTCAACGACACCTATCTCGGGGTGTGGAACGCCGTGCCGCCCAGAAGGCCGGATCCGCTGCGGGCGTATGTCTACAGGGTGGCGCGGAATTTGGCGGTAAAGCGCTGGCACCGCAACACGGCGCAAAAGCGCGGCGGGTACGATGTAGTTCTGGACGAGCTGGAGGAGTGCCTGGCCGGATCCGGCCTGCCGGAGGAACAGCTGGAGGCGCGGGAGCTGACACGCCTGCTGGACGATTTTTTGGACGGCCTTTCCACAGACGACAGGGTTTTGTTCGTCAGGCGCTACTGGTACGCGGACAGGATACAGGATCTGGCCGGCTGGATGAACACCACGCCAAACAACCTCTACGTCCGTCTCCACCGGATCAGGGAAAAACTGAAAACATATCTTATCAAGGAGGGAATAGAGCTTTGAACAGAGAGACCATATCGGACGCGGTGGGCGGCATCGCCGACAGACATATTGAGGCCGGGTACAAAGCGCGCGCGGGGAGGAGCGTTCTCTGGCGCTCCGTGGCGGCACTGCTGGCGCTGGCGCTGTTGGCGGGCGGCATGTGGCTGCTCCTGACGCCCAAGGGCGTCACGGTCTATGCCTACGCCGCCGGGACGGATACGGAGCTGACGGAGGCCGGACAGAGCTTCACCACGGGGACCATCAGCGACGACGGGGAGCTTACCGGCCACCCGCTGATGTTCTACCTCACCGGGGAGAACATAGAAAAGGTACGGTTTTCCGTGAAGAACCAGCTCATCAATTTTGTGGACCTGACAGAACAGCGGGATGAGTTCGGCTTTGCCCGGAACTTCACCGTACCCTACGGGGAACGGGAGAGCGAGTACAGCTTCCTGGTCATAGACTGGAACCCGGCCAACATCATAAGCGCCCTGAGATCGGGCCAATACAACACCATCAGGGAGATCCCGGCGGAGGAGCGGAGCGATATCATCGTCATGGAGATCACCATGGCGGACGGCGCGAAGGCGGTCAAGGCCGTGACGGTGGAGCTCCGGGACGACGGCTCCTTTTTCGCGGTCTTTGATGATTACCGGATAGGGGAGAAGGACGATTTTGTAAGCCGCTCCGACGCCGAGCCGAAGCCCAGAGAGGACATTTACTCCATTGGGGATATCGCCATACAAGTGCTGGATCGGGACGGAAACGAGATGGCCCCCGACGCAGGGTGGTACGACGCGGGGAGTATCGGCTCGATCCGCGTCAGCTGGAGTGGCCGTGAGCCTGAGTCGGTGCAGATGTTCGCCGCTCCCACCGGTACGGAGGTGTCCGACCAGCTCCTGGCCACCAAGGAAGCGACAACGGCGGAAAATGCGGTTGTCTTTGGGCGTGAGTACGTGGAGGGGCTGGATTTGCATCACGTCTCGTTCGTGGTGAACTTCGACAGTACCCACAGGCTGACCAGCGAGACCCTCAACATAGGGGATCTGTCAGAGTAGGTACGGGAACGGGCCGGCCAGGTGTCCGGCCCGTACGCCACGATGCGCTTTACTTGCTACGCAATCCAAACAGGGAATCTCTGCCACTGTCGGCGCACGGGAAGGGAAGCCTCTGCGGCGATAGGACGGTTTCCGGGTCATCCTCACCGCCTCCCCGCCACGCCGTGCATGCCCCATCCATCACGCCCTTGCCCGCCTTGCGCGTCGGGATTCTCCTTTGCCCCCCGTCCCATTGTAACACGGCCGTCAAGGGTAAAGGCTACGCCCCGCAAAGCGGCCCTTGACTGCCGCGTTCCAAGGCCCGTGAGGCCCAAGGAGGCCCAGAAAGGAAGGAACAACATGGTATCAGCAAACATTCCCAAC
>CANRMY010000058.1 GCA_947631845.1 uncultured Oscillospiraceae bacterium
TAGAGCCGCTGGTTCCCCCTGTACATTGTTTCACAGTGTTTGGGTGAAGAAAAGATGCGGGGTGGGTTGACGCTTACGTACATGCCACCGGTGAAACGTTGAATTTGAGCTTTTTGACAAACAGGAGGGCGGGGCCGAAGCCCCGCCCTTTCATTGAGCGTAGTCTTATTTTGTAATGTTCTCACAGAAGCGCATGAAGATGGTTGCTGCCTGAGCACGGGTGGAGTCGCCGGAGGGACTGAGGGTGGTAGTACTCGTACCATTGATGACATCCTCGGCAACAGCCCACTTCACGGCGGTATCGGCCCAGTCGCTCACTGTATCGGCGTCGGTGTAGTCGGTCAGGTTGTCAAGCTTGGTCATGTCATAGCCCTTGTAGCTGGCGTAGCGATAGAGGATCGTGGCCATCTGCTCACGGGTAATGGTGTCGCTTGGGCCGAACTTGCCGTTACCGTAGCCGCCCACGATTTCATTGGCGGCGGCCCAGTTGATGGCATCGGAGTACCACTGTCCGCCGGGAACATCGTCGAACTTGACATCCTTTGTCGCAGCGGGTTCACCATCCAGACGATAGAGGATGGTCACCATCTCCGCGCGGGTGGTGATGCCGTCGGGAGCGAAGATGCCATCTGCTTTGCCGAACATCAGCTTATTCGCAATGGCATAGTCCACACCCTCGTGATACCAGGCAGTATGATCCACGTCGGTGAAATTGTGGGACGGGCAGTCAACGCCGCCGTCGCAGAGTTTGAGTTTAAATGTGGCATTTACCGTCGCTCCGCCCTGGGGCATGGTAAAGGCGTGCGTCCCGTTGCCGTTGTCGGTGACTGACATGACGTTGCCGTTGATGTCGGTGACGGTGAGGGAACCCAGCACATAGCCGTCATCAGGCGTCACGGTCAGTGTCACCTTGGCACCGGTCACGGCAGAGGCGAGGCTAGCTTCCACGGTACCGTGCTCCGGCTGGGTGATAGTTGTGGGATAGGTAGAGGTAGAGGGAAGCGGGGACGTTGGCGTGCTTGGAATAACTGGCCCACTGCCGCCTGAGCCCTCATTTTTATCGTCATGCGCCACAGAAACCTCAAACTCAGTTGATGCGAGCCCATACCGAACGGTTATTTTTTGTGTTCCAGACCGGGAGAGTACCATAGGATCACATATGAATCCCGTTTCAATTAATCCACTGCCTAATGAGAGCGTCAACCCGTCAGTGATTAAAATATCACCTTCCTCATACTTCATTTTATTCGGCAAGGTCAGAATTTTGAGTCCATTCAAATCACCAACGATACCATAAAGGCTGAAGTGATCTGTTTCAAATACCAAATAGTTGCCCTCGATGCGAGCAGTAAGGATAGTCCAACCTCCATCTGCCTCCTGCCTATAAACATTGCATGTATCACTTTTCATTCCATCAGGTATCGGGATACGAACAGTGACTCTCCCGTTTGGCTGGACTAACTGATCGTCTTTTACAAAGCAAATATTGTACAACTCATATTTGTAGAGGGACTCATCCCCGACACTATCCAAAAAGACCTCAATAGTGTTGTTGTTTGAAACTCTAAAAACCTGTAATACTGCTTCCGCATCCACATTGCCGTTTGTATTTACAATAACTCCATGCGGATTAATTTGCCCCTCACTTATGGAAGAAAATACTGTCACATAGGGAGAATCAATCGATGCTGCAAGGTGAACTGCCTGTAGCAGTTGATTTCCTCCTTTTGTAAAGGCAAAACACCCCTTCAATGCAACCCCAGCCGGTCCGGAGAATTTTGTAAAAGCAGATTCACCCACACCTGTTATGATTTTGAAAAAATGTTTCCAACTTATCTCAACGGAATTCAAGAAATTTTCAAACAAACCGGAAAGATCAGCATACCTGTCATCAGCTTCGTTGATAACAAAATTTTTTAGGCATTTCCGAATCTCCTTTTGAACCGTTTTCTTAAATATGCTGCTGAATTGTTCTCGGATAGTTTTATCTTTTGTGATTTCGTCTTTTACTAAGCCACTGAATGCCGATAAAGAGACTTTATCATTTTTAACATCTAAAGCAGCGCCAATCAAAGTACATGCTCCATCATAGAGAATATCGCATGAATTAAACAGAAATGCCCCCGGTGACTCAGCAAAGTTATTAGAAATAGTGAAATATCCACCATCGGGAACCTCAATAGAAATTGAGGTATGCTCTGCAAACGATGCCTGTTCATATGTTAGAAGTTTCCCGCTGACAGCATCCGAAATTAGATAATATGCCTGTTCGCCTGTATCCCACAGGCTGGAAATCATGCTGTACTTTTTGATTTCTTCGCAATCAATCCAGTTGCCGTCCGCATCGTAAATATCAACGGCCCCAGTATGGTATCGGCTATTGTAAACATCAAAAGACACTGTGTAGGCAGTCCCTGTCTTACTCGCTTGGTAATTATTAACGTACAGCCCATTCAGATTATAGATGTTGGTTTGCGTGGCTCCTTCCCATTTATTTCCGGGATAAAATGTCTCCATGCGATCAATTGCGTACGAATATGTTCCAATATATGAATCACGAACAGTAACAACGATTATGGTGCTCGCTCCGCTTTCCGTGTCCGTGATTGTTACATTGGTTGCGCCCTGCTTATTACCAATTACTTTAAGTGAATAGCCATATTCCGTTTTTTCATAGTCTGAGAGTGAAATAATGGAGGGATTGCTCACAACGACTGCCATTTTAGACCAATTATCTGCAAGTTGACCGTCAGTAATTTTACCGAACCCAAGCCACATAGAACTTCCTGTTTGCACAGTCAAAGATTTTTCCGTAGAGAATACTGCAATGTTAGTCTCTACCTTTACTGTTTCATTTACCAGTTCATCAATACAGATTAATGGTTTATAATCATTTTGCCCACTAACAGAAAAAGCAACTTTCTTACCAATGTAATTGTCCAGGCTCGCCAGGAAAGAAAGGTCAGTAAGATAGTTCGTTGGATAGTCTTTTCCGTCTATCGTGGCAACACGGGATGTGCCATTCCATTTTTCCAAAACGCCGGTTTTCTGCTCAACAACTGTGTAACCTTCTATTACCTTGTTATAAATGTGGTAAAGAATTTTCTGGTTACTGTCAGGCAACATCAAGTCCTTATCAATTTGATAAATCTCCTCATCAATTGTCAGCGAGTACTCACCTAATGCCTCAACTGTTCCAATCTTGGATTCTACGGGAACTACATCTGTAATCTCAAATGAATTATGTTCATCCGTTTCGACAAAGACATACTTTTCAATGAACTGATCTATTCTTGATGCATCAACCGAAGGTGATAATGTATACAGAGACAATATATCTGCATTGAAGAATAAAGTTCTATTAGAACCACTATACTCTCTTAGATATTTGACATTTCCCAAAGTATCAATCGTAGCGGAACCGTTCATACCGGTGCTATTGTAGTGGACAGTGGCATTATGAAGAGCGCTATTACGGCTCGTGTATTCCTCATGTATATCTCTGTAATCATCAATATATACTTTATCCCATTGCTCCTTATTTCCCGAATAGTAAATATCCTTCAGGCTTTTACAGCCGTAGAATGCGCCTCCTTCAATGCTAGTAACGCTATTTGGAATAACAATACTTTTTAAATTAGAACAACCAACAAAGGCTTCATACCCAATGCTTGTAACTCCGCTGAGAATGTCTACACTTGATAGACTGTTACACCCGAAAAACGTATAGTCAGCAATTGCGTTGATACCACCTGATACGACAGCATTTGTTAAATTTTCGCAATTACTAAATGCCCAACCCCCAATATTTGTAACACTGTTCGGTATAACAACATCGGTAAGTCCGCAGTGTTCGAAAGCGTATCCACCTATACTTGTCACGCTATCGGGTATATCTACGCTATGTATATATCCATTTCTTGAGAAAGCACTCTCAGCTATATATATGGTACCATTAGGCACTACATATGAACCGTTTTGTTTACCCCCAGGATATGTATGTAATGTCACTCCATCGATTGTATATAGTACTCCATTCTTAGATGAATATGTAACATTATTATTATCAACGATAATACTTTCAAGCGTTGCGGAATTAAAGGCACCAACTCCAATTGATGTAACACTCGCTGGAATAGTAATTTCAATTAACCCACTATCACTAAATGCATCTTCACCAATTGTTGTAACTCCACTCGGTATAATAATACTTGTTAATTTTTTACAAGCCAGAAAGGAATCATCGCCAATTTTTTTAACAGTGTTAGGCATACTAACACTAGTTAGGGATTCTACATTAGCGAATGCAAGTCTCCCAATGCCTGTTACCGTAACGCCATCAATAGAACTCGGAATATTCGCCACAGTTACTGTAGCATCACAACGAATGATTTCTCCTGTTACCTTGTCAAACTTGATATTTCCTCCTTGAACTGGATAGTCAACAAAAGGATCCCCAGTTGCCAGCGCCATCCCCGGAAGTAAAGTCACCACCAAGGAAAGCGCCAATAGCATAGATAGTATACGGATTTTCATTACTTTTCCCCTCCTATTATTCTAAATCGTGTACCTTTCTGTAAATCGCTGTACACGCAAAAAATATAGCACGTGTCTGCTTGGATTTCCGTACTTTGCAGAAGTTTTTCGTTATTCTACGTATTCACTCATGTTTTTTGGGTTATAGAAACGTAAAACTTCCTGTTTCCTGCAAATTTTCCCCCCTTAAACTAACTTATCGTTTTCACACATCGCCGCCCGGTTGATGTGGACATCCTTTTGGACAGATGACTTCGCTGCTTGGTGATTTTTGGGCGTTTAGAGGACGTGGCTTTGTCGCCGGAAGTTCCTGTTAATTTGTTGGACGTCAGGCAAATCGACCGTGGCTTCGGGCTCAATCGCGAAATTTGTGAAAGCGGGGTGCCAATCTATGGGCGATAAAGACCGCCGAATCCTGCGAAAGCTGTTGGAGCACACGGGCGCCATACAGCGATATTGCTGGGATTACGCCTCCCTTCTTTTTTGGTATTTTTGGACATAAAACTGTGATTTGCTACATTTACAAATTTTATTATAACACATCGTTCGGCGTATTACTACTATTTTTTTCACAAACTTGTACGTATTTTTAGATTTTCTTTTATGGGTTACACTACGTATAAAGGTGGTGTGACACTATGCGTGAAGTCAAGGACATCAACGTGGAAGTAGGTGGGCGGATCAAGGCACACAGGTTAGAGAAAAAGCTGACTCGGGAAAAGTTAGCGGCCATGACAGGGTACAGTGCGAATTTCATTCAGGAGGTCGAACGCGGCCGCTCAGGTCTTTCGTCAGAGTCCATCCGGGCTTTCTCCGTCGCCCTGCAGGTATCTTCCGACAGTCTGCTCTTCGGGACAGAGCCATCACCTGAGGAATATATTCTCTGCCGCCTCAAAACTCTTCCCTATGAAAAATGTGAAAAGGTCGTCTTCCTCCTGAATGCAATCATCGACTGCCTGCAATAAACCAACTAGTGATTGACATTTATCGATAAATGTTTCCACCATCAGCCTCGCTTCCAAGCCAAGCACCTCTCGAAAAACATCTCTTACCCATTAAACCGGATACGGTGAGACAGTCTCATCGCATAGAGGGGGGCGTCCCCATCGAGAGCCGCCCGCAGCTTTTTCTCATTTTAGTGTATCCGCTTCAGAGTTTCCCTTTCCTCCGATATGATCTTCCCATCTGTTCAACTGGGCGGAAAAGTCAAGTAAAACCGTGTTGGCAAAACGGAGAAACCGCTTGTGCAGTTGGGCTTTTGGAAGGGTTTTATATTTGTTGCTCTACGTCTTATTAACTATTCCCCTCCCCAAAATTGCAGGGGGTCCCCCGCAATTATTGAGGGCCTCCTGTGAGAATTTCGGCCATCAATCTTGCCCCAAAAGTGAAGGCTTCGCGGAAGCGTTTTTCCTCGATGATACAGGTGACATCAAGGCGGTCATTCTGGATGGTGTGAAGCAGCTCCTTTTCCTGCTCATTGAGGCTCGCTTCAAGTCTGTCCTCGTTCTCGTACACCCGCTTCATGATATCCGCCACTTCTGCTGTGAGCTCTCCCATTTGCTCGACCGGGCGGATGTTGCCATAATAGAGTTCGTTAATCAGGTTGTCCACCTTTATCCCTCCTCGGCAACACACAATACCGCAGAGGAGTGTAAAAGTCGAGAGAAACCGTATCGGCAAAACGGAGAAACTGCGTGTGCTGAAAGCCTTTTGGAAGGGCTTTATACTTGTTGCTCTACGTATTGTTAATACTATTCCCCTCCCCAAAATTGCAGGGGATCCCCCGCAGAATTTGAGGGGCTAATTTCTTGTTGGTTCTATGCAGAAAAGCCCTTTTCTTTCAGTGCATTCTATGTTATAATAGTTTTCAGAAAACGAACCATCTTATCAGATTGGAGAGGCACTGATGCTATTTACTCCGTATATTTTCTCGGCTGACGGTGAGCCTTTGCCTGTTTTGATCGACTCAGCAACGGCATCAGATCTCAAGGTGACTTCTGAAAATCCCGTATGGCAGACAGATTGGACTTCCGATTATCTCTCAGCTCCGGGAATAGAAAAATACGCGATGAAAACGCTCAGCCGTGAGCTCGTGGCGTTGGCCGCATATCAAATTGCCGGGAAGAAAGCTTACGTCTATATCCTTTATATCGAGAGCGCCCCTCACAGCAATCCGACAATAAAATATAAGAGAAAATATACCGGTATAGGTGCGGCATTGATCGCTTTTGGGATCAAATTCTCCATTGACAACGGGTGCCGCGGGGATGTGGTCTTTGACGCGAAAACGGATGAATTGGCTGCGCATTACGTCAGAGACTTCGGAGCAAAGCCGATCCCCAGCGCCTTTTCCGGCGGGCCAAAACGCTTCATGCTGGCAGATGAGGATGCGTGGGCGCTGTTTTCAAAATATCTTTCCGAGGAGGAGTAACCATGGAACGCATTACGACTGAGCAGGCATTCATAGATGCTCTGGCCGAACAGGCCGGCGGCTATTTCTCCATCCCGTCAAAGGAAAGCATGGAATATACCGAGCTGCTCTTTGACATTTGCCGTCAGTTTGGCATCCGCTATTATTCGGCATCCTCCAAGGAGCGTGGGTTTGTTGAGGAAGTGACCCGCGTCACCTGGGCCAAGCAGAGAGAAGCAGAGGCCGGGATAAAGCTGGACATCCGCCCCGCCTTCTCCGCCTGACCCACACTTTGACCCACCACAGGAAATCAGCGGGTGGAAACAGTGGACACAGCACCACCTTAGCCCCCTCCAAAGCCGAGCGGAAAGGGCCGGAAATGCCTCAAAAATCCTCGCATTATGCCCCAGCTAATCTTCACACGCAGGAGGTCACTGGTTCGAGTCCAGCAGTCTCCACCATCAAAAATCCCTGATTTCGCAAGAAATCAGGGATTTTTCGTGTTTTTTTGGGGTGAAAAGTTATTATGCAGTTTTCAGATTATCCGTTGACCACATGGAATACCACAGTTGGGTTTTTCCCGTGACCACATTTCTCTGCGCCTACTCCCCTATTTTTGCTTATAGCGTCGCAGATTTTGACGGGGTCAGGGCGTGGAGATTTGAGAAAACGGCTGTTCCGGCGCGGGCGAAGAGGCGGAGGGTCAGGCTCTCGGCGGAGGGGACGCGGACGGTCAGGGACGCGGCGGCGTTCACTGTGAAGATGCCCAGGGTGCCCTCCTGTATGTAGGAAAAGGCGTAATCACGCCCGGTATCAAGCTCCGCCGTGATCTCGGCGACGGTCTTTCTGCCGCGGGTGAGCCTGATTCGGTCGGCGGCGGGGTCTATGGAGAGGTACGTGGTGTCACCCGGCTCGTCGTTTGCGTCAAAGGCGAGGCCGAAGGAGCCGTGACCGTCAAAGCGGAGCTTTCCTTTTATCATGAAGCTCCCGCGGCACGCAAGGACAGGCACGTAAGCTCTGGCGTTCCCGCCGCGGACGGTCACGTTTTCACCGTAGGAGAGTGGCATGGGCGTTTGGAAGCGCTCCAGAACGGCGTCCACGGGCATGAGGTAGAGCTCGCCGTTTTCCTTCAGGCACAGCTTCCTGGGCATCAGGTTCCCGCCCCAGCTGTCGGCACTCCGGCGCGCCCAGCCCACCATCCAGGCGCCGTCCGGGCTCTCCACGTGCTTTGCTGAGTAGAAGAGCTTCCCGTCCAACCGCTGGGGCACGCCGTAGGGGCCGTAGGGCATCGAGGACATGGCGTACCAGAGCGTGTCGTTCTGTGCGGAGTAGGTGAGGTAGTATGTATCACCCAGGCGGAAGGTGTCGGTGCACTCCAGGTTCCAGAAATCCCCGCACCGCTCCCGGTCGTTTGTGAAGATGAACCCGTCGCAGACCGTGCTTTTGAGGTCCCCGCTGACGGTGAATTTCAGCGCCTTCGCCGTGTTCTGGTGGCTGGCTGTGACCGTGAGGGCGATGGTGTCGGAGACGGGATCGTAGTACCCCTGCGGGTCACGGAAATCGATGCGCTGGCCCAGGAACATCGGAGGCGTCAGCATCCAGTCCTCGCGCTTTTTGAAGGACGTGGGCGACGTGCCCTCGGCCACGCGGATGACCTCGTCGAATTCAAACTTCGGCGAGGCGTTGTGGGCCGTGTAAAAGAGGTAGTACTTCTCCCCCACCTTCAACACGGAGCCGGTGCCCATCCAGAAGTCGCGTCCGGGGGCGGCCTCCAGGATTGGGCCGGGATACTCGGTAAAATCAGCCAGATCCTTTGACGTGGCGAGGAAAATGGAGTGGTTATAGGAGTCCCCGCCGTCCTTGAGGTAGTAGATGTAAAAGGTGCCGTCCTCGAAGTAGGGCATCACGTCCCCCACCCACGGCTGACTGCCGCCCACCGGGGCCGGGAGAAAGAAGCTTTTGTATTCAGGCGAACTGTTTCCCATATTGACCTCCCCCTGCCCGTCAGGCGTATCTCGGCTTGATTTTTCCCATTATACCAGATAAACGCGAGGACTGCCAGACATTTTCTGGTGCCCTCGCGCTTTTTCGGGGGGAAACGGTAAAATGAATTATGCAAAGAACAGGGCTTTTTACTTGTGCATCAAGCCGGCGCCGCTGTTCCATGCCTGACCCACCTTTTCGCCAACGGCATAGTAGCCGTTCTTCATCTGGTCAAAGGTAAATGCGTGGATCTTCCCGGCATCGATCTTTCCGGCATCATCCAAAATCCTTTCGTCCGCGATCACATTGATGATCTTCCCCAGCACCCGCAAGCCATAGGGCTGGGACTGCATTTCCACGACCTCACACTCCAGCGTAAGCGGATACTCGGTGATAACCGGAGCGTCCACCCGCTCGCTCTTGACGGCGTGCAGACCGGTGCGCTCAAATTTGTCCGCCATCTTGTTGGAGCTGGCGATCCCGAGAAAATCCGATTCCCGCAGCGTATCTGTGCCCGGAACGGCCAGCGTGAAGGCTTTTCTCGTCTCAAGATTGGCCACCGTTTTATGTTCTGCCTCCAGGTTCAGCGCGACCATGTCCTCGGCGCAGATACCGCCCCAGGCCATCATCATAACATCCACTGTTCCGTCCTCGTTATAGGTGCCGATCATATAAGTCGGCATGGGAAACAGGTAGGGCTTGACGCCCAGATTCTTTGACATTGCTGTGACTCCTTTCCATGTTCGCCGGATTGACTTTATCCGGTTTTGATAGTACAATCATAACAAGAACAGGAAGAAAAGCAAGTACGCACATAAAAGTGCGATACTTACCTGAAGGAGAGTTTGGAATGAGTATAGAGTGTATCAAAGACGCCCACCTGGAAGAGACCGGATTTAACTACACCATGTCGTTGATACAGGGAAAATATAAGATGTTTATCCTGTACACGCTGATGGAATTTAAGGTCGTTCGTTTCAACGAGTTGAGGAAATATATCAAAACGATTTCCTATAAAACGCTGAGTACGACCCTGAAGGAATTGGAGGCAGACGGGCTTGTCCATCGCGAGGAATTTCCGCAAATTCCGCCTAAAGTGGAATACAGTCTGACAGAACGGGGAGCGTCTCTGATCCCGATTTTGGACAGTATGTGCGAATGGGGAGAAAAGAACAGGATTTAGGTGCGGTAAAAAAGTGTTGAAATGCTCGCCTTTTTGTTGTATAATGAATCAAGCGGACAAGGGCGCCTGGCGGCGTCCTTGTCTTTCTTTACGGAGGTGGTTTCGTGTGAAGCCGATCATTGGGGTCATGCCGCTGTGGGACGACGAGAAGGACAGCATTTGGATGCTGCCGGGGTATATGGACGGGATCATCGAGGCCGGGGGCACGCCCATCATCTTCCCCTTCTCCGACGACGCGGAGGAGCTTACAGGGCTTGTGAAGCTTTGCGGCGGCATCCTGTTTACGGGCGGGCATGACGTGTCGCCGGAGCTCTATCGGGAGGAGGCCCTGCCCGGTCTTGTCTCCTGCTGTGAAAAAAGGGACATTATGGAGAGCATCGTCCTCCGGGCGGCCATGGAGCATAATAAATCCATTCTCGGCATCTGCCGCGGGATCCAGTTCATCAACGTTGCCCTGGGCGGCTCCTTATATCAGGACTTGCCCTCACAGCACCCGTCCAGCGTGGAGCATCACCAACGCGCCCCATACGATGTTCCCATACACGATGTTGAATTGAAGAAAAAAACGCCGCTGTTTGACTGCCTGAACGCCCGTCATCTGGCTGTAAACAGCTGCCACCACCAGGCGGTGAAAACCCTTGCGCCGGGGCTTGAATCTATGGCCGTCTCCCCCGACGGGCTTACAGAGGCGCTCTACATGCCGGCGCGGAAATTCCTCTGGGCCGTCCAGTGGCACCCGGAGTTTTCCCATAAGTCCGACGCCAACAGCCGGAAGATCTTCAAGGCGTTCGTGGACGCGGCGAGGTAGGGCGAATGTTCGAGTAATGTTGCATTGCCGCAAAAAGTCGTTCGATGGGACATACATCACATTTTTATATAGGAAATCATGATGTATTATCACACATTTATTGTTTTTGCAAGGGCAATCATCATGTAACATGGGTTATGATTTCTGTAACAGCGTGCTCTGCCGAAGCATTAGTCTGCTTTTTCGAGCGTTTTTGCCATATCTCAGCCTGCTTTTTCGTGTTCCATGATTTTCCTGCGTTCGCAAACCCATACACCACGATGCCGCTCCGATGTATCCTGGAGCGGCTTATTTTGCTTATAGCGTCACAGTTTTTGATGTGCCCATCCCCTCCCGCATCTCCCGCTTCAGCTTATCTACCTCCGGCTTGACTTCGGCGATGAGGGCGGCAAGCTTTGCTTCGCACTCGGCGTAGGTGGGGGCATAGACGGATTTGATGAGGCGGGTACCGTTCGGCAGGCGCGGGGTGTATTTGCCCTCGTAGCAGTTTTCGGACACCCGCGTAATACACCCCGTCCCCGCTCTGCGACGGAGGCCCTTGTAGGGGCGGAAGGGTTCGGAGGGCTTCACCGGGGACGGGAACATCCACTCTGACGCAGCGCGGCTTCGCATTTCGACGAGGATGTCAAGCAGGGCTTTCGGTATGAGCAGGCTCCGCGCCGACGTCTTTGTCTTTGGCGGGGCGACGATCAGCTTGCCGCCCGTTCGGTATACCTGCCACTCCACTCTCAACTCCCCTGTTTTGGGATTCAGGTCCGACCACTTCAGGGCCAGTATCTCACTGCGCCGGAGGCCAGTGGCCAACTCCAACAGCACCATCTCATAGTATCCCTCCTCCTGTACCTGAGTCAGAAACCGCTGGAGCTCCTCGCGGGTCAGCACCTGCTTTTCGCGGCGGGCACTCTGTGGCAGCTTACACTCCTCGGCGGGGTTCCTGTGGATCAGCCGCTCCTCCACTGCCTCGGCCAGCGCCGAGCGGATACGCAGGTGGCACCCCTCCACCAGCCTGTCCGACACGCCGAGGCCGTAGATATCCCGGCGCGTCAGGCGTCCGTTTTGCTTGAGGTCGGTGTAGAATTTTTGCAGGACTTCCATCGTGATTTTATTCAGCGGCACCTTCCCTATCCGCGGGATGATGTGGTTGTAGATCTCATTCTCATAGTCCTCGCGGGATTTGGGTCGGAGGCGGGACTCCGTTGACGCTAACTGCGTGTCTGCATTGTTTTGTTCAGATGTATTTCCAACGTTACAGAAGGCAAATTCTTGCCGTTAACGCAGAAGAAAACCGCTCTGACAGTATGCCAGAGCGGTTCTGTTATGCCCAATTTTCAAAACAGGGAACACGGCCATATCCGCAAAGGTACGGCGGCTGCGCAAGAGCCGCATCTAACAAACTCCCAACAGCGCGCGCCGAAATTCATCTCATAAAGCGCAATGTATATTTTTTCAGCACAACTCTTGATTTTTTGTAGACATACCGTATTTTGCTGTATTTTTGAGCGAGGGCATATAGTGAATCAATTTCTTGGCCGTGCGCAATCGGATTGGCTTCAAATCCTTCTACCGATTTTCTTATAAATCTGAATTGCAGGCAATACAGCATCTTATACCACAAATCGCTTTCCCGGGTGGTTTCTCTTTGCCAATATGTACCAAACTGCTCATCCATTGGCGCGAACATAATGGCATCCATTTCTTCCTTCGTGTATATTCCGGCGTCTATTGCCATTTGAACAATATCTGTCCCCGGCAGAAAATTCAGGCCATGCAGCTGCAGCTCATAGGGGCCCGTCATCTTTTTGGCAAGCCAATAGTTTTCCTTCAAATCGTCAACCGTTTCAAAGGGGTGCTGGAGCATAAAATCATAGCTGCACCAAAACACCCCGGATTCGCGGATGAGTCTTGTGGCGTCCAGTATGTCCTGCTGTGTTTCATAGCGGTGAAAAATATCTTTTCGGATATGCTCTGATCCTGACTGTATACCCATGATGACCTCGGTCAGGCCGACTTGTACCAGTTTTCTCAGCACCTCCGCATCGACCATTTTGGGGTGAGTCCATATGGTAAACGGCAGGTTGATGTGTTTCTTGTATTCTATCACAAACTTATCCACCCATCCCGGAAGATTGGGAAAGATCTCGTCGTAAAAATGGACAAAAGCGATTTTCTTACACTGTTTTTTCGCCTCGATCAATTCCTCTATGACGCTGTCCACAGACCGTGTCCTGACGCCTTTGATTCCCCTCGGCAGGAGCTTTCTGAGATTATTGCAGCAGCAGTAAGAGCAGGTAAACGGACATCCGCGGGACGCTATCACCTCATAGCTTCTGGTATTGATCTGGGGATCGCCGTATTTTATCGTATCCTGATCGATAAAGCAGGCATTTTCGCTGTTAATTACGGGAATACCGTAGCCGTCAATATCGTTGAGCAGTTCGCCAATCTCGTTGACAACAGGCTTCCCGTTTTTCATAAAACACAGATTCGCTATTTCCTCATATCCGCCGCCGTTTACAAGTGCCTCCACCAGCCGGCAGATCGCCGTTTCCCCATCGCTCCGAATTACAAAATTGACGCCGCGATCAAGGAAATACTCGGGGAACATCGTCGCGAATGCCCCGCCGCATATGATCGGGACTGTGAAGCTGCTGCGAAGCGTATTGATGACCGCGTTTATTGTATCCATGTACATGGAGCTCATGACCGACAGGCCGATCATGTGCGGCCTGTATTTTGTGATCTCGCCCTTCAGAAGCTTCAGCTCCGCTGTTGTCGTATGATGCGAATGGAGGCTGTTGAAATCTTTAAAATACACCACCCGGACATCGTGGCCGCTTCGCAATAACGCCCTCTCCAAATACCGAACGCCCAGTGCTTTCTTGTTATAAAACGCGACAAGTATTACTTTTGCTTTCATTTCTCTCTTTTCTCCTTTATATGATCGGAAAGGATTCTGTCAACCGTCTTGTGAAGTTGACCACATGAAAATTATTCAGTTGTGTCATGCTTTGATTCTCCCTTTCAAATGTTATTATATATCCTAATAGGATATTTGCTCTATTTTATCATATCCTTTTCGGAGATACAATAACATTATTAAAAAAGGAGTGAAAGAAATGGAGCTTGATTATACCGCTATAGGCGTCAGAATACGCAGGTATCGCAAAGAGCGGGGACTAACGCAGCAAGCCTTGGCGGAATTATCCAATCAGGAGCCGTCAAACATCTCCCACATTGAGCGCGGCGCGACTAAATTGAGTCTCCCAACACTTATAAGCATAGCAAACGCCCTTGGTGTAACGGCGGATGATATTCTATGTGACAGCGTGTCTAATGCATCAGCTTCCTATGAGCGCGAAGTTACAGGATTGCTTGCCGACTGCTCCCACTGCGAATTGAAGATCATAACGGGAACCATGCGGGCTTTAAAGGAAAATCTGCGGAAAAATTTTGATCAGCGCAACATAATGAATCATTGATTTTAAGGGCATACCTCGCAACGCGGGTATGCCCTTTTTCCATTCACCTCGCCGATGGTCTTGCAACTGGGCCAGCACTTGTGGGTGCGGTTGTTCTTTCGGCACCTGAGATAGGCGTAGGTTGCCATCTCGTCGGTCTTCAGATCCATCTGGAACACCGCGGAGGGCATCTCGAAAAATTCTCCCGGCATCAGCTGCATTTCTTATCACCTCCCGTCCGCTCGTCCACCCACCGGATGAACCGCTCCTTGGGGATCACGATCCTGTTCCCCACTCTCAGCGCCGGGAACCCAGGCTCGCGCATCAGCTCGTAGCCGGACGAGATGGACACCCCCAGCACCTTCGCCACCGTCTCCGCGTTCAGGAACAGCGGCAGCTCGTCATAGCTTTTGTAGGTTGTCTCTTTCAATGTGTAGCTCCTGTTACAATAAATTTACCCCAACTTCGTGGCAGGGGGCCACGGGCGAGGGGCATCTCGTTGCCCAAGCTGTTAGAATGGAGAGGCAATGGCCTGACACGTTTCTCCAAGAGCTTCGCGCTCGTAGGAAAGTCAGTCAGCCATCCCTCCCATTCGCGGCGTTCGATTTGTGCAGGTAGAGTGCCCACACGGTACACTCGCGTC
>CANRMY010000059.1 GCA_947631845.1 uncultured Oscillospiraceae bacterium
CGCCGATGGCCATGACGCCCCAGATCAGCCCCTGCCCAAAGGCGTTGGGGAGCGAATTGATAAACGACTGGATCATGTTCATGACTCGTCCTCCTGGATTTCTTTTGAACAGAAAACGAAAAAAAGCGGGAATGGGATCCCCTTTCCCGCTTTTCGATAAGCGAAACTTTAGTCGGCGATGGCCGTGTACCCCTCGGGCATGGTGATGCCCAGGGCCTCGCAGTTGGCGGCGTTGTACATCTTGTCCAGGGTGGTGTCAAAGGCGATGGCGGTCTCGGAGACCTTGGCCTTGCCGTTGAGGATGTCGGCGGCCATGCGTCCGGTGATCTGGCCCAGCTCATAGTAGCTGATGGACAGGGTGGCGACGCCGCAGCCCTTGCAGATGCCCTCCTCGCCGGCCACGACGGGCTTCTTGGCGGGGAGAACGATGTTGGCGATGGTCTCGGTGTTGTCGGCGGCGGTGTTGTCCGTGGGGATGTACAGCACGTCGGAGGCGTCACAGGCGCTCTGGGTCACGGAGGGCAGATCGTTCACGTCGGTGAAGGCGAAGTTGGTGCAGGTGTAGCCCATGTCCTCCAGGTAGCCCTTGATGGTATCCACCTGGTAGACGGAGTTGGCCTCAGCGGAGCAGTAAAGGAGGCCCACGGTCTTAGCGTCCGGGAACAGCTCCTTGATCATGGCCGCCTGCTGATCCAGGGGCGCCAGGTCGGAGGTGCCGGAGATGTTTCCGCCCAGGACCTTATCCTCGGTGGTGTCCAGGTTCAGCGCCACGCCGTAGTTGGTGATGGCGGTGCCCAGGATGGGGATGGTGTCGGTGGCGGAGGCGGCGGCGGTCAGGGAGGCGGTGGCGTTGGCCAGGATCAGATCCACCTTCTCGGAGATGAAGCCGTCCACGATGGTGGTGCAGTTGGCGGCCTCGCCGCCGGCGTTCTGCTTGTCAAAGGTCACCTTGTCGCCCAGGGCCTCGGTGAGGGCGTCCATGAAGCCCTGGGTGGCCTGGTCAAGGGCCGGGTGGGGAGCCAGCTGGCAGATACCCACCGTAAAGGTCTTGTCCTTGTCGGACTCGCCACAGGCGGCCAGCGCCAGGAGCATGCTGAGCGCCAGAACGACGACCAGCAGCCGGGAAAGCTTTTTCATTTTAACTCTTCCTTCCGAAATTTATTTCTTTACCGTTTTGTGCAGTTAAAGTAACGGGCTTTTAACATAGTACCGTATTTCCCGCCCCCTGTCAAGCGATATTATGACGTTTTTCCCGGCGTTTTCGCGGTGAGAAGTTGTGCAGGGAGACATTTTCCGCCAGTGTTTTACCGCGAAAGGGAATTTATATGCCCATTAAATTTCGTCATTATAATATCGAGTGATAAGCTCCGCCATGTTTGCGGCTGCCTGTTTGCAGCAAAACTCTTCGTGCTCCCAAATATAGATGGCGGTTTCATCAATAATTCCGTCAGCGTCAGCACGATAGCAATAGTAATCCCCACAGCCGTTTGTTGCAAAGAATATAAACTTATCAAGCTCTTTTGCAAATTCTTCATCGCTGTACATTTCTTGAATTTCTCTGTTGAGTCTGGCTTGTTCAACGATCTCTTTCGCAGATAAAAGAAGAAATTTGTCGCCGTTTAATTCCTGAAGCAGCGCCCTTAGCTCTTTCGGAAAGGGATAGCCAACTGTTTTTTCGGCGTTGTCTATCTCGTATTCGGGGCAAGGCGGTTGTATTTTTACAAAATCACTGCCTTGCGTTAATTCTAAAATCAGTTCTCTGTACATAACTGTCTCCCTGGCTCTGAAAATCCGCATTAGTCGCCTATGCGGCATTTAATGTTATATCCCGCAAAAGTGGAAGAATCTGTAGCGCATTGACCGGCAAATAAAGCAGCTCAAAACCAATTAAGTGGATTTGAAAATTCCAGAAGAAATGTGAAAAAAATATCTTTGAATTTTTCCTTTGTTTCGTCTTTTCCCTTACTTCTCGCTTTCAAAGCATAGATGAAAGAAATCAGAATAACAATGGGAAAATAAATGAAGGCTGCCAGAAGAATTACAAATATGAAATTGATTATATGCTCCATCAAATGTATACCTCCCCTATTCTTCTCTGTCCGGCTTGGATCTGTCGGATCTCCATCCAATAATTAAATTCTAATCGTCTCTATACTTATTGAATAAGTGTTCTGGAAACCACGTACTGACCATGGATAGGAAAATAATTCTGCTTCCGGGCCGAACATAGTACATATAGACATCGCTCCCTTGATGCCAGTTATATCTGCCGGCAATGATATCAAAAGACACAAAATGGATGAACCAAAGAGCGCCAAAAATGCACTTCAATTTTGGGAGGGCGATCTGTGAGATCCGGGTTTGAAAGGCTTTTTCCCGCCCTACGCTGTGTTTTTTATACCAAAAATTGAGAACAGCTGACTCGATTGGAATCAAAACACACGAAATGATAAGCGTCACAAGTGTCATCCATTTGATGTAATCAATCTTCTGTTCTGTCTCTAACTGCCATAACTACAAAATAGAAAGAACAGAATTCATAAAAAGGACGCTCATCTCCGATAAAACCGCGCCTGTATAGACACTTTCCGCTCTGTGCATAATCACCATCTCCCTTGTTGAAATGGAGTATTCTCTTATTATGGATATTATATCACCCAAATGTGAAGAAATCTACTGTCTGTTAAGACGATTTTCTCAGCATCACCTTTTCGATCTCGCTCCACATAAAGAAATCCCCTGTCCTGACGGACAGGGGATTTCTTTATGTGGAGCGGCCTACGAGGCTCGAACTCGCTACCTCCACCTTGGCAAGGTGGCGCTCTACCAGATGAGCTAAGGCCGCGCGGAACGGTGTTTATTATAGCCGCTCCGGTTTTATTTGTCAAGAGCTAATTCAAAAAATTTTTTACCAGCCGGCGGGAGGCGACAGGGGGCCGGGGTTATCCGCCGGCGGATCGAATTCCGGGCCGTAAAGGGAGGGGCCGGAGCACCAGGGGTAGAGGGTGGCGTCCCACCAGTAGCCGGCGGAGAACTGCTGGTTGTCGTTTTTCAGCGGCGCCGCCTCCGGGTCGAAGGCGGTCATGTCCACATGGTAGAGCTGGCCGTTGTCCAGCCGCACCAGGTTCCAGGCGTGGTCGCGGTTATAAAAGCGGCCGCGGATAACATAGCACTCGATGTCCAGCAGGTCGCACAGCACCTTGAGGCCCATGGCGTAGCCCTCCCCCGCCGCCTTGCCCTGATCCAGGGCCCCGTAGGCGGTCATGGCGCTGTACCGGCGGGCCTGGGCGTCGGAGGTGTCCACGCTGCCGTCGTACTCCACGTTCTGGCTGAAGAAGTCCGCCAGGGCCATCAGGCGCTCCTGGTTGGTGCCGGTCGGGATGGAAGCGGCGATCTGGGCGGCGCGGGCGGTGAGGGAGGCGCGCCTCTGCTCCACGGTGGGGGTGTCGTAGGGGTAGGTAAACACGATCTCCAGGATCCGCTCCGGCCCGGTCTCCGGGTAGGCGGCGACGGTATAGGTGGGGATGTAGAGGATATCGCCGGGATTGTTGTAATAGGCGTTCTCCACGCCGGCCTCCACGGACTCCTCCCCCATCTCCTCGCCGGTGAGCTTCACGGTGACGCTCTCGGCGCGGCGGGTCAGGGCGTCCCGCATCAGCTCCTCCAGGGCGGCCTCGTCGGCGCAGACGGGGATGCCGGCGGCCTCCTCCGGGGTGTGGCGGTAGATCACGGAGACGCTGACCTCGTAGAAGGACACCAGGCGGTTGACGCTGTAATTGATGAAGTAGACGCAGTAGGCGCCCAGGGCGGTATCGTTGGAGGCGGCCAGGCACGCCTCCGCCAGATCCCCCTCCAGATTGCCGGGATAGCTGGCCACCCGGATGACGCCCCGGGCCGCGCCGGCGGCCACCAGCTCCTCCACCGAGCGGCAGATCTCCTCGTAAGTATCGGCCTCAAAGGACAGCTCCACATTCCCCGAGCTCCCGCCCTGCACACCCACGTGCTCCCGGGAGGAGGTGTATTCCCCGCCCAGGAGGGAGCCGCAGCCCGGCAGGGCGAGCAGGAGGGCCGCCGCCAGCCATACAACAATGAATTTACGCATTTTCATCACCTGTGAGCAGGGAGAGCTGCTGCTCCTCCCGGTCCTCGTCTTTGAGCAAGGCCCCGGCGGCGGGGACGGAGCGGACCCGGTAACGGGAGACCTTTTTGACGGAGGTCTCGGAGAGCCTTCGCAGCTCGGTGACCGTCCTGTTCTTCTTCAGGGACACCACCGCCACGCCCTGGGTATTGCGGGTGGGCTTGGGGGCCAACAGCGCCGTGGAAAAGACGACGCACCTGTCGTCGGAGGTGTAGACCGCCGCCTCGAAATCCTCGAATACGGGCAGGAAGCCCACCAGGGGGCTCTTGTCGGAGTAGGCCCCGGTCAGCTTTTTCCGGTTGGTCTTTGTCTCGAAGCCGGAGAGCTGTACCCTGGCGGCCTTGCCGTTTTCAAACATCAGCAGGAGCGAGGCGGAGTAGTCGCCCGGGTCGCAGACGTAGAGGGCGTTCTCCCCCTCGTCCATCTTCAGCTGGGTGGGCAGATAGACGCCCAGGGCGGACGCCTTGGCGTCGGGGAGCTCGGAGAGGCGCGTCTTGTAGCACTGGCACCTGTCCGTGAACACCAGAAGCTCCGAGGTGTTTTTCGCCTCGAAGGAGCATTGGAGGCTGTCGCCCTCCTTATATTTCTGCTCGCCGGACATCCGCAGGGACTGGGGGGTGATCTTCTTGAGATAGCCGCCCCTGGTGAAGAACACGGTGACGGGGTAATCGTCAGCCTCCGGCTCCTCCTCCGCCTCCACGATCTCGTGGGGGTAGACGATCTGGGTCTTCCGGGGCTCGGCGTATTTCTTGATGACCGCCTCCAGCTCGTGGCGGATGATGGTCTTGATGCGGCGCTTGTTCTGTAAAACGTCCTCCAGATCGGCGATCTCGCTCTCCAGCTTCTCGATATCCTCCAGGCGCTTTAAGATATACTCCTTGTTGATGTTGCGCAGCTTGATCTCGGCCACGAACTCGGCCTGGATCTCGTCGATGCCGAAGCCGATCATCAGGTTGGGCACGACCTCCCGCTCCTCCTCGGTCTCCCGGATGATCCGGATGGCCTTGTCGATATCCAGGAGGATCTTCCCCAGGCCCTTCAAAAGATGAAGGCGGTCCTTTTTCTTTGTCAGATCGGCGAACACCCGGCGGCGCACCGATTCCATGCGCCAGGCCGTCCACTCGGAGAGGATCTCCCGGACGCCCATGACCCGCGGGGTGCCGGCGATGAGGATGTTGAAGTTGCAGGCGAAGGCGTCCTGCAGGGGCGTGGTCTTGAAGAGCTTGGCCATTAGCTTCTCCGGGTCCACCCCGCGCTTGAGATCCACGGTGAGCTTCAGGCCGGACAGGTCCGTCTCGTCGCGCATGTCGGAGATCTCCCGGAGCTTGCCGGTCTTGACCAGATCCTCCACCTTGTCCATGATGGCCTCGGCGGTGGTGGTGTAGGGGATCTCGAAGATCTCGATGAGGTTTTCCTTCTTGTCGTAGCGCCAGCGGGCCCGGAGCTTCACGCTCCCCCGCCCCGTCTCGTAGACCTCCCGGAGGGCCTGGGGCTCGTAGATCACCTCGCCGCCCGTGGGGAAATCCGGGGCGCGGAGGGTCAGCATCAGGTCGCAGTCCGGGTCAGAGAGGTACTCCATCTCCGTCCGGCAGACCTCCTCCAGGTTGAAGGAGCAGATGTTGGAGGCCATGCCCACGGCGATGCCGGTGTTGGCGGACACCAGCACGTTGGGGAAGGTGGTGGGCAGCAGGGTGGGCTCCTTCATGGTGGCGTCGTAGTTGTCCACAAAGTCCACGGTGTCCGAGTCGATGTCCCGGAACAGCTCGGCGCAGATGGACGAAAGCTTGGCCTCGGTGTACCGGGAGGCGGCGTAGGACATATCCCGGGAGTAGACCTTGCCGAAGTTGCCCTTGGAGTCCACAAAGGGGGTCAGCAGCGCCTGGTAGCCCTTTGAGAGGCGCACCATGGTCTCGTAAATGGCCGCGTCGCCGTGGGGATTGAGGCGCATGGTCTGGCCCACGATGTTGGCGGATTTGGTGCGCCCGCCGGTGAGAAGGCCCATTTTGTACATGGTGTATAGGAGCTTCCGGTGGGCCGGCTTGAAGCCGTCGATCTCCGGGATGGCCCGTGAGACGATGACCGACATGGCGTAGGGCATGTAGTTGACCTCGAGGGTGTCGGTGATCTCCTGATCCATCACCGCCGCGTGGAGACCCAGCACGTTGGGGTTGTTCTTTTTCGCGGCGTCGTTTTGAGTGGGTTTTTTAGGCATGGGTATCGAGTCCTTCTGTGTGGTTTAGATAATATTTGGATGCGTTACCAAGAATGTAGTTTCTGGTGTTGTACAAGTCCTCATCCGAGCGGATAATGTGGTCGTAGAAGGAGCGCTGCCAAAGGTGGGTACCGGCTTTTCTCGCAGTAATACCCTTAAAGCTGTTGATAATGCGTATAATGTCAGGGGCTGTTGTAGGGGCCGCCTCTCTTGGCGGCCCGAGAGCAAGGTCTATCAATTGTATGATCATATGCACATGATCCGGCATGATCGTATATGTGTCCACTCGCGTATTGGGATAAAGCGTATTGATATTCTCAATATGCTGCCTCACCATTTCTCCAAGAGGTGTCAAGACAACAGTGGGCGGCTCCGTGGCCGCAAAATTGAGAGTGCCTTCGGGCGGGCCGCCAAGAGAGGCGGCCCCTACAGTAGGATTGTAAGTCAGCCGGCAAAAAAGATTCTGGTCACGGACAGCGGCACATATTGTTATGAAATAAAATCCGGGCGTGGTATAATCAAATGATTTAGCCCTCGGGTTTTTCCTTTTCGGAAAACGTTCCTCATTCATCCCTTTCCCCACTTCATCCCCGTTTCCGTGGCCGCGAGGCCTCCTTGGGCGGTCTCGCGCAGGGAGGCGGGCATCATATCCCCGATCTCTCCCATGGCCTCGATCACCTCGTCGGCGGGGATACGGGATTCGATGCCGGCCAGGGCCATTTCGGCGGCGGTGAGGGCGTTGACGGCGCCGATGACGTTGCGCTTGATGCAGGGCACCTCCACCAGGCCCCCTACCGGGTCGCAGACCAGGCCCAGGAGGGATTTCAGCGCCAGGGCGGCGGCGTTGGCCATCTGCCGCCCCGTGCCGTCCCGCAGCTGGACCACCGCGGCGGCGGCCATGGCGGAGGCGGAGCCAATCTCCGCCTGACAGCCGGACTGGGCGCCGGAGATGCTGGCCTTTCCGGCGATGATCCGGCCGAAGCCGGCGGCCGCGTAGAGGGCCTCGATGAGCTTCTCGTCGGGCAGGCCCAGCACCTCCCCGCAGGGGAGCAGGACGGCGGGCAGGACGCCGCAGGCTCCCGCCGTGGGGGCGGCCACGATGCGCTTCATGCAGGCGTTGCACTCGCCCATTTTCAGCGCCGCGGCGATCATCCGGCCCACCAGCGGGCCGGAGACGGCTCTTCCGGAGGCCAGATAGTCCTCCATCTTCCCCCCGTCCCCGCCGGACAGACCGCTGAGGGAGCGCTGGCGGCGGTCATAGCCGGCGTCAGCGCTTTTCATGACGGCCAGCATATCCGCCATTTTGGCCCAGGACTCCGCCTCGGACATATTCTGTTCGGCGCAGTCGGTGATCTGCACCGTCTTCCAGAGGGGCAGGCCCGCCGCCTCCGAAAGGGCCAGAAGCTGAGAAACGGATGAATAATCGCTCATTTCGACTCCTCCCCCGGATTGAGCCTGGTCACCTTGCGGACGCCCTCGATGGCGGATATGGCCATCTTCACCTTGTAGGGGATGCGCTGGTCGCACTCGATGACCATGATGGCGGTGCCGCCGCGCTCGTCCCGCTCCACCCGGAGCTTGGACATATTGATACCCTGGGCCGCCACCACGCCGGTGACGCGGCTGACGTGGCCGGGCCGGTCCTCGCACCGGACGATCAGCGTGGGCACCTCGCCGGAAAAGGCGGTGGGCAGGCCGTCCAAAGAGAACACTAAGATCCGCCCGCCGCCGGGGGAGGAGGCCCCCACCTCCACCCGCTCGCCCCGCTCGTTCTCCACGGTCAGGAGGGCGGAATTGGGGTGGGCGTCCCGGAGCTGGACGGTCCCGAATTCATACGCCAGCCCCCGCTCCTTGGCGATCTCGAAGCTGCGGGGGATGCGCTCGTCGTCGGGCATAAAGCCCATAAGGCCCGCCACCAGGGCCCTGGGGGTGCCGTGGCCCGCGCCGGTGGAGGCGAAGGAGCCGGCCAGCAGGATCCCGGCCCTCACCGGCTCGCCGCCCACCAGGCGGCGGGCGATCTGCCCCATCCGCACCGCCCCGGCGGTGTGGGAGCTGGACGGCCCCACCATCACGGGGCCCAGAATATCAAAAATGGACATGGACGCCTCCCCCTTTCTAAAACCGTCTTGAAGCCGTTACGAAATATCCGCAAGATCCAAATATTTATACCCGTCCGAGGCGATGTGCTCCTTGCGGGCCTGGATGTTGTCGCCCAGGAGCATATCAAAGACCCGGGCCGTCTCCTCCGCGTCGGTGGGGAGCACCTTCACAAGCCGGCGGGTCTGGGGGTTCATGGTGGTCATCCACATCATGTCCGGGTCGTTCTCGCCAAGGCCCTTACTGCGGGCCACGGTGTACTTCCTCCCCGAGAGCTTATCGAGGATGTCCGCCTTCTCCTTCTCGGTGTAGGCAAACCAGGTCTTATCGCCGGAATTGATCTCGTAAAGGGGCGACTCGGCGATAAAGACGCGCCCCTCGGCGATGAGGGCCGGCATGAGCCGGTAGATCATGGTCAAAATCAGCGTCCTGATCTGGTAGCCGTCGTAGTCGGCGTCGGTGCAGATGATGACCTTGCTCCAGCGGAGGGAGTCCAGGTCGAAGGCGGTGAGATCGCTTTTGAGCTTCACGGGCACGCTGACGCCGCAGCCCAGGACCTTCACAAGGTCGGTGATGATGTCGGATTTAAAGATCCTGGCGTAGTCGGCCTTGAGGCAGTTCAAAATCTTGCCGCGCACGGGCATGACGCCCTGAAATTCCGCGTCGCGGGAAAGCTTCACGCTACCCAGGGCCGAGTCGCCCTCCACGATGTAGAGCTCCGTCTTTGTGGCGTCGTGGGAGCGGCAGGGGACGAATTTCTGGACCCGGTTGGCGATGTCGATATTGCCGGAGAGCTTTTTCTTGATGGTGACCCGGGCCTTCTCGGCCTGCTCGCGGCTTCGCTTGTTCACCAGGATCTGGTCGCAGATCCTGTCCGCCTCGGCCTTGTGCTCGATGAAGTAGATCTCCAGCTGGGAGCGGAAAAACTCGGTCATGGCCGTCTGGATGAATTTATTGGTGATGGCCTTCTTGGTCTGGTTCTCGTAGCTGGTCTGGGTGGAGAAGCAGTTGGTGACCAGAATGAGGCAGTCGGCGATGTCCTGAAAGCCGATCTTCGTCTCGTTTTTCTGATATTTCCCGCTCTGCCGCAGATAGGCGTCCACGGCGGAGACGAAGGCGCTTTTGGCGGCCTTGTCCGGCGCGCCGCCGTGCTCCAGCCAGGAGGAGTTGTGGTAATACTCGATGAGATTCACGCTGTTGGAGAAGCAGAAGGCGGCGGAGAGCTTCACCTTGTATTCCGGCTTGTCCTCCCGGTCCCGGCCCTTGCGCTCCCCCTCGATGAAATAGGGGGCGGTCAGGGGGTTGTCCCCGGCCAGCTCCGTCACGTAGTCCAGGATGCCGTGCTCGTATAAATATTCCCGCTCCTCGAATTTGTTCCCCGTCTGGAACCGGAACACGAATTTGACACCGGGATTCACCACGGACTGCTTTTTTAAAATGTCCTCGAAATACTCCCGGGGGATGTTGGTGTCGGTGAACACCTCCCGGTCGGGCCGCCATTTCATGCGGGTGCCGGTGCGGCGGCCGGTGAACGGCTCGCTCGTCAGGCCGCCGATGTTCTCGCCCTTTTCAAAATGGAGAGCGTACTTCTTCCCGTCCCGCCATACGGTCACGTCCATGTATTCGGAGCTGTACTGGGTGGCACAGGTGCCCAGGCCGTTAAGGCCCAGGGAATACTCGTAGTCCCCGCCGTTGTCGTTTTTGTATTTGCCGCCGGCGTAGAGCTCGCAGAAGACCAGCTCCCAGTTGTAGCGCTTCTCCACGCTGTTCCAGTCCACGGGACAGCCCCGGCCAAAATCCTCCACCTCGATGGAGCCGTCGGAGAAGCTGGTCAGGATGATCTGACTGCCGTGGCCCTCCCGGGCCTCGTCGATGGAGTTGGAGAGGATCTCAAAGACCGAATGCTCGCACCCCTCCAGACCGTCGGAGCCGAAGATGACGCCGGGGCGCTTGCGCACCCGGTCCGCGCCCTTGAGCTGGCTGATGCTTTCGTTGCCGTACTCCTGCTTTACGCCTTTTCTCATACTTTTCACCTATATGTTGTGTTTGTTTTACAGTTTTAGTAGTTTATTATACCATATCTTTTGCAATAAATCAAGCCCTGGCGCACATAATAGGCTCAGACGCGATAAGGCTTTCAATGAGACCGGTGTCCGAACGGTGAAAGACAGACAAAAGCCATAGGACGAATGGTCAAAAGCCGAAAAAAAAGGAGGCGCGCGCCTTGTTCTGGTGACAAGGCCCATCTCCTGAAAAAACGCGTCTTTAAAGAAGGGAGGGGCGAAAGCTCCTCCCTTTTAGAAATCTGTCGTCAAAAAGGAAAATTGCGGAAATGATGCCGGTTGTTTATCGTTTCTTAAAAAAATAACCCCTTTATTGTTAAGCGAACAAGGGGTATAATGGGGGCAAATCGGAAGAAGGCGGTGCGTTATGTACAACATCCTCATCTGCGACGACGACCGGGATATCGTGGCGGCGTTGAAAATATATCTCTCCGGCCAGGACTACAACCTCTTTGAGGCGTACACCGGCCGGGAGGCCCTGGAGACGGTGGCCCGGAACGACATCCACCTCATTTTGATGGATATTATGATGCCGGAGCTGGACGGCATCGCCGCCACCAGCAAGCTCCGGGAGGAGTACAACATCCCCATCATCCTGCTGACGGCCAAGAGCGAGGACACGGACAAGGTGCTGGGCCTCAACGTGGGGGCGGACGACTACATCACCAAGCCCTTCAACCCCGTGGAGGTGCTGGCCAGGGTCAGGAGCCAGCTGCGCCGCTACACCCTGCTGGGCGGCATGGAGCGCCGGCCCGACCACTACGTTATCGGCGGCATCGACCTGGACGACGCGGGCAAGACCGTCACCGTGGACGGGGAGCCGGTCTCCCTCACGCCCACGGAGTTTGCCATCCTGCGGCTTTTGATGCAGAACCCCGGCAAGGTCTTCTCCTCCGGGGCCATTTACGCCCACGTCTCCGGCGGCTACGCCCTGTCGGCGGAGAGCTCCATCGCGGTACATATCCGGCATCTGCGGGAGAAGATCGAGATCACGCCCTCGGAGCCCCGGTATATCAAGGTGGTCTGGGGCCAGGGCTACAAGATCGAGGGGGAGAGCAAATGAGCCTGAAAAAGCTTACCTGTTCCTTCCCCGCCAAGGTGGCGGCCATCTTCCTGTGGGTGCTCTGCGGCGTGGGCGGCGGGCTGTGCGCGGCCATCGCCTGCGCGGCGTACATCTGTGAGTTTTACGCCGTCCCCTCCTATAACGGATGGCTCCAGGCGGCCATCGACTGGCTCAGGGAGGAGCACCGGCTGGACAACTACCAGCTGGAGCTGATGGAACAGCACGACAGAGTCTTTTCCATTATCTTCAACATGCGCGTGTCCTCCATCGTCCTGGCGGTGCTGGCGGTACTCCTGTTTATCCTGCTCTTCATCTACCTCATGTCCGCCGCCGGCAGACGGGCGGGGACGGAGGGGATCACCCTGAGCTTCTTTGACAGGATCCCCCTGGAGCTCATTCTGGCCGCCCATCTTTTCGCCCTGATGATGCTCATGTACGCCTTTGAGGAGACCGGCCGCGCCTGGGGGCCCGACGATCTGGTGATCGCGGCGCTTCTGGTGTGTCTGGAGGGGGCGGCGGCGCTGCTGGTGCTGCTGGCGGGGCTCTACACCTTCGCCGCCCGGGTCAAGGCCGGCGGGTGGTGGCGCGGCACCCTCATCTATATGTGTCTGCGGCTCCTGTGGCGGTGTCTGCGGGGGACGACCCGGTTCCTTCGGCGGCTTTTCCGGGCCCTGCGCCTGGAGTGGCGGGCGGCGCTGGTGGTCACCGGGTTCTTCTTCGCCAATGTCCTGTCGTTTCTGGTGTTTGATAACAGCGAAACGGTACTGTCGTTTATGATGTACGCCATCCTGTGGTTTTCCGCCTTTGTGGTCGTGGTGTTCAGCGCCAACCAGTTCCGCCGGCTCCGGGAGGGCGGCAAGAAGTTGGCCGCCGGGGAGCTGGACCACAAGGTGAACACGGAGAAGATGTACTTCGACTTCCGGCTCATGGGCGAGGATCTCAACTCCATCGGCGAGGGCATGAGCGCGGCGGTGGACCAGCGGATGCGCTCGGAGCGGCTGAAGACGGAGCTCATCACCAACGTGAGCCACGACATCAAGACGCCCCTGACCAGCATCGTCAACTATGTGGACCTCCTGCAAAAGGAGCACACGGACGAGGAGGAGGTCCAGTATCTGGATGTCTTAAAGCGCCAGTCGGAGAAGCTGCGGCGGCTCACGGTGGATCTGGTGGAGGCCAGCAAGGCCAGCACCGGCAACCTGCCCACGCAGCTTGTCCCCACCAGCGCCGGGGAGCTGATCAACCAGGCGGTGGCGGAGTACGCCGACCGGTTCGCCCAGGGAAAGCTGGAGCCCATCGTCACCCTGCCGGAGAAGCCCGTCACCCTTTTAGCCGACGGGCGGCACCTGTGGCGGGTGCTGGACAACCTTTTTAACAACGCGGTCAAATACGCCCAGGCCGGGACCCGTGTCTACATCGACGTCCGGCGCCTGGACGGGGAAGCGGTGATCTCCGTGAAGAACATCTCCCGGGACAGGCTCAACGTCTCCTCCGACGAGCTGATGGAGCGCTTCGTCCGGGGCGACTCCAGCCGCCACACGGAGGGGTCCGGCCTGGGTCTCTCCATCGCCCGGTCCCTGACGGAGCTGATGGGCGGGAAATTCGACATCAGCATCGACGGCGACCTGTTCAAGGCGGAGATCCGGCTGAAGCTGATATAAAGGAAGTTATGCTATGAAAACAAAAAGCAAGCGCTGGACCGGGCTTCTGATCCTGTGCGCCGTTCTCATTCTGCTGTGGGCCGCGGTGAGCGCCCTGGGGGGCGTTGACGGGGTGAAGCGGCTCATCAACCGGGGCCGCGCCTTCGCGGACATCGACGACGGGGACATCCGGGAGGCGTTTTTGGAGATCAGCGAGAAAAACCCGGAGGCGCAGGCGTATCTGGACGGCTACAAGGGCGTCACGGACTACGACCTGACGCTGGACCTCACCGGGGAGCTGACAGCGGGCCAGATCCCCTACTACACCCAGTGGGATCCCCGCTGGGGCTACTGTAAATACGGCTCCGGCCTCATCGGCTGGACGGGCTGCGGGCCCACGGCCCTCAGTATGGTGGCCATGGGCCTCACCGGCGACGGGACGCTGACGCCGGCGTATCTGGCGGATTTCGCCGTCAACGAGGGCTACTGCGTGGCGGGCAACGGCACCGCGTGGCTCCTCTTCTCCGAGGGCGCGGAAAAGCTGGGCCTGCAAGCCAAGGAGCTGATCCTCTGGGAGCCCACCATGCGCGCCGAGCTGGAGGCGGGCCGGCCCATCATCTGCATCATGGGGCCGGGGCACTTCACCGAGACGGGCCATTACATCGTCCTCACCGGCGCTTCCCCGGAGGGCTTCACCGTCCTGGACCCCTACCGCCCCTCCAACTGCAAGACCTGGGCCTACGACGACATAAAGGACGAGATCAGAAACCTCTGGTCATACACAGTGTGAACAATCTGATATTTTGACAAACCGATGCCCGGGGCCGTTTGGCCCCGGGCATCGGTTTGCAAAAAAGAATCATTTCATGCCCTATTCGTTTTTGGCGGGGTCCCGGATCAAACCCGAGGCCTTTCTCCACCGGCCGGACAGCAGGCGCGTGGAGAAGAGGATCGAGCGCAGTATCCAGTCGGAGCACATGCCGATCCAATAGCCCATGGCGCCCAGCTCCGGCATCCCGGGGAACCGGTCCGTGGTGAGCAGGAACGCCAGCGTCACGCGCATGGTGAACATGGAAATCACCGCGCTGGCCATCACATATTTCACATCGCTGGTGGCCTTCAGGACGGACGGTGCCGTGAAGGAGAGGGGATATGTAAAGAACTGAAAGATCAGGCAGAAATAGAGGCACTGTCTCCCGATGGCCTTGGCCTCCTCCGCGTAGCCGTAGAGCTGTGTCAAAAGCGGCATGAGCGCCAAAATCGTCCCCACGCAGATCCCGTTGGCCACGTAGGAGATGAGAAACATCCGCTTCATGTAATATTTGACCTGATCCGGATCCCCCGCGCCCACCGACTGGCCGATGACCGTGAGGCAGGACGTGCCAACGCCGCTGCCCACCACGGAGGCGAAGTTGTTGATCTGGCTGGCGATGGCGTTTCCGTTGGCCTGGACGTTGATGTGGATCAGCGTCCCCGTCTC
>CANRMY010000060.1 GCA_947631845.1 uncultured Oscillospiraceae bacterium
AGAAGATAATGTTTTTGATCCTCGTAGACGCCATCCAGCCTTCTGACGATCCACGCGATCACAAGGGTAAATAGGTAAGACAGGCTGTCCAGCAGGAAGAAGCCCGCCACACCCGCCGCCGGCTCGCCCAGAAGGAGAGCCGTAAGCGCTCTGCCGCCGTGCATCAGAAGCTGCACAAGGAAGGGAAATATCAGGCTCAGGAACTGCCCCGTCCTCACCCTCTCCTTGCCCACCTTGAAAAGGAAGACCAAAGAGAGCAGGGAGAAGAGATTTCCCACGCAGTATATAATGTACTGTTCTCCTGCAGCTTCGGAAAACAGGCAGTAGACCAATCCGGAGAGGACGGCGTTGATCGCCCCCCACGCGCCCCAGCGCATGTAGACGATGGCGGTGAGGATGGCCGCCGTGGACACGGTGTACAGCTCCTGGGGGAACCATGTGTGGGCCGCGCGGGTCACCAGGTATTCAAAAACACATGTCATGACGGCGAACATGGTCAGATCGATGGCCCTGTACTGCCCCAGCGTCCGCTTTTTCTCCATTTTTACCTCCAAACGTGCAAGAACACGCGTAAAACAACCCAAAAACGCTCTTTTCCAGGCGCATGGGTTGAGAACATTGGCTTTTATTAGAAATATTTCGTCATCTTTTTGTGCAATATGTATACAAAAGAAGGATTTATTTGTCTATTATTATACATGATGGCGGTTTTTATGTATATGGACAAAACACGCATATTTATACACAAAACAGATTTTTTAACAAAATATTATGTCCTTGTGACAAGTTTTATATTATAATGTTGACATAAAAAGAGTGGCGAACCCCGTATGTTTTGTACATAATGGCGGCGATCCGGGCCGTATCCCCGCCCGGGCGGCGCCGGAAAGCCGATCTTCATCAAGGCGGGCGTCTCCCCGGTCTTGCGATGCCCCGCCCCGGTGCGGAAGAGTCCCCCGGGTTCGGGAAATTGGGTCTTGAAAACAGGCGGACACCTGTGATATACTGAATTTGGGGCTTTCCCCGGCCGCATGTTTTGTGGAAACTGTACAAGGACAGCAAACAATAATATAATTACATTATATACATCAGGAGGCGCGTTATGAGAGGGCTTGAGTCCAACAAGACGAAGATCCGGCACAAAATATTTACCGAGATCGCCCGGGTGGCTTACGAGGGCGGCGACATCTCCAAGGAGATCGTCCGGCTCCCCTACAAGATCATCCCCGGCGAGGTGGCCACCTACCGGGACAGCATCTTCCTGGAGCGCGCCATCGTGGGCGAGCGGCTGCGGCTGGCCATGGGCCTCCCCATCCGCAACGTGGCCGAGCAGGTGGAGCTGAACGAGGGCGTGGACGAGAGCGCCATCGCCGAAAAATACTACACCCCTCCCCTGGTGAACGTCATCAAATTCGCCTGCAACAAGTGTCCCGAGAAGCAGGTCATAGTCACCAACGCCTGCCAGGGCTGTTTTGAGCACCCCTGCCTGGAGGTCTGTCCCCGGAACGCCATCTCCATGGTGAACGGCAAGAGCGTCATCGACGAGCACCTGTGCGTCAAGTGCGGCCGGTGCGTAGACGCCTGCTCCTACCACGCCATCATCAAGCAGGAGCGCCCCTGCGCCGCCGCCTGCGGCATGGGCGCCATCAAGACCGACTCCTACGGCCGGGCGGAGATTGACCAGTCCAAGTGCGTCTCCTGCGGTCAGTGCCTTGTGAACTGCCCCTTCGCCGCCATCGCCGACAAGGGCCAGATCTACCAGACCATCATGGCCATCAAGAGCGGCACGCCGGTGTACGCCGCCATCGCCCCCGCCTTCTGCGGCCAGTTCGGCCCGCACCTTACATACGACAAGATGCGCGCCGCCATCAGGGCGCTGGGCTTCGCCGATCTGGTGGAGGTGTCCATCGGCGCGGATATCTGCACCCTCCAGGAGGCCCAGGACTTCCTCCGGGAGGTGCCGGAGGAGCGGCCCTTCATGGCCACCTCCTGCTGCCCCGCCTGGACCATGATGGCCAAGAAGCTCTTCCCCACCATCGCCGGCAACATCTCCATGGCCCTGACGCCCATGGTACTGACGGGCCGCATGATCAAAAAGGACCACCCCGGCTGCAAGGTGTGCTTCATCGGCCCCTGCGCCGCCAAAAAGCTGGAGGCCTCGCGTAAGGAGATCCGCTCCGACGTGGACTTTGTCCTCACCTTCGAGGAGGTGCTGGGCATGTTCGACGCCAGGGAGATCGACCCGGCGGAGCTGCCCAGCGAGCCCATGAACGAGGCCACCGCCGACGGCAAGGGCTTCGCCGTGGCGGGAGGCGTGGCCAACGCCGTGGTCAACGCCGCCAAAAGGCTGGCCCCGGACAGGGAGATCAAGGTGGCCCACGCCAACGGCCTGGCGGAGTGCAAGAAGATGCTGACCCTGGCCAAGGCCGGCAAGTACAACGGCTACCTGCTGGAGGGCATGGGCTGTCCCGGCGGGTGCGTGGCCGGCGCCGGCACCCTCGCTACAGTCGCCTACTCCACCGGCGAGGTCAAAAAGGCCATGGACAACACCCAGGCCAAGTGCATCCTGGACAGCCAGTACCTCCACTACCTGCCTCTCATCGAGGAGCGGGAGTGAGCTCCCCAAAAACGCGTAAGCTCGCGCTGACCCCGGCTGTAAGCCGGGATCTGAAGGGCGGCGCCCCGCCCGGTGATTTAATTTAAGCGTATTATACCATATATGTACTTAATTGTCAAGTAATTTTTCAGCATTATTCATTCGCTTTACGTATAAATGCGGTGTGGGACGACCCACACCGCATTTTTCTTATGGCCGCCGGGGACGGCCCGCATGTCGAATTCCCGGAAATTTATCGTATAACGCCGTAGGGGCCGCCGCTCTCGGCGGCCCACCTGATTTTTCGATAATCTCCCGAACAACCTTGTAGGGGCCGCCTCTCCAGGCGGCCCGTCGCCTTGCGCGGGAATTTACCGAATTCCTCGTTTATTCCGTCCAACGAACCCGTACGGGCCGGACACCCGGCCCCTACGGCGTTTCCGGGGAAAGATCTCCGGAAATATGGCGGCGCAGCCGTCGCCTTTCTCCTATTTCTTCTTCCTTCTCGGCTCCGGCTCCGGCGGGGCGGAAGGGGGCCAATCGTCGAAGATATTATCCACACGGTAGGTGCGGATATTGCGAAAGAGGCCGCCGTAGGGGGCGTGGTAACGGGCGCGGACCGGCTCGCTGTCGGCCAGCTCCCCCAGCTGAGCGGCGGAGGCGTAGAACTCGTCGTGGATCACCACGTGGTCCAGCAGGGTGATGCCCAGGCCCCGGAGCGTCTCATGCATCCGGTCCACCAGGGCCAGATCGCCGTCCGACAGCACGGGGAACGGCTCCCCCGTCCCGGCGGCGGTCACCACCGTGCGTCCGCCCTCGCTCAGGGCCATGCGCAGGATCTGCTCCGCCCTGTCGCTCTCCGATCCCGCGAGCATCTGACAGCCCAGCGGGCGCAGATCCATGTCCAGATCGATGGCGTAGACGGCGCCCTCCCCGGCGAACAGGAGGCGGGAGCTGATATATTCCTTCACCCGTTCGGGGGAATTGAGCACGGCGTCCTTTTGCCGCTGTTCCTCCGAGCGCCGGGACGCCTCCCCCGCCAGCACCAACAGCAGGGCGGTCATCTCCCCCACGCCGGAGAAGGCCGTCAGCTCCTCCAGGGGCAGGCTCAAGAGGCCGCCCAGGCCGCCGGCGTTTCTGAGAAGCTCCCTGGCCAGGGGCTGTACGTCCCGCCGGGGCAGGGCATAGCACAGCAGCAGCTCCAACAGCGCCAGGTCGTCGCACCCTTCCCGCTTTCCTGTGATGAAGCGAGAGCGCAGGCGCTTGCGGTGTCCGTCATGCTCCCCCATGCCGGCCGCCGCCCCCTTTCTCCCCGTCAGACGCGCCGTAGAGGGCGCGCAGAGGCTCCTCCCCCTCCTCGAAAAAGCCGTTGGCCGCCAGGGAAACATAGTTGTCCCCCGCCACGATGATGTGATCCAGCAGGACGAGATTGGCCCGCCGGAAGGAGCGGGCCATGGTCTCGGTCACCATCAGATCCTCCCGGGAGGGCTGGGGGTCGCCGGTCAGGTGGTTGTGGGCCAGGATCACGGCGGCGGCATCGGCCTGGATGAGCCGTCCGGCGATGTCATAGGCGTCCGCCTCCGTGGCGAAGACGTCGCCGCTGGCCGCCGCGTCACAGCGCACCACCCGCAGCTCCCGGTCCAGGCAGGCGACCACGGTCACCTCCCGGGAGAGGCCCCGGAGCTTCGCGGCGAAAAACCGCCCCGCCGTCCGGGGGTCCGTCAGCCGGCGGGCGCGCTCCCGCTCCTCCCCGCCCCGGCGGCAGATCCGGGCCACAAGACAAAGAAAAAGCGCGGAGGCGTCGGTCATCCCCTTCACGCTTTTCAGCTCCGCCATGGTGACGGCGGTGAGCTTCTCAAAGCCGCCCAGGTGGATATAGAGACGCCGGGCCAGCCGGCGCGTCTCCTCCGCGTCACGCCGCCCGGGGCAGTAGGTCATCAGGGCTTCATAGATCTCTTCGTCCCGGAACCGGGAAAGGCCGATCCTCTGCGCCCTTTTCGCCAGCTCCACCCGTTCCTCGCTCAGCTCCCCCAAAGCGCCTTACCCCCTTACGGCATCGTATCCTGTCTATATTTATAGGTACAACGGCCCCGTTTGTCAATTCTTTTTTTGAATAACGAATAAAATTTCCCAAAAACAGCGATAGCCCCGCGACCGTCCAACGCGACCGCGGGGCTATGCTACTGCTTCGGTTATCAAGTTTGAAATGCTCCTTTTCGTCGTCCCTTTGACTCTCACTCTGTAACTCAGTCCAACTCAGCCAAATACTACGCGGGAACCTCCGCTATCGGTGCTGTGGTCTGCGCCTGGGATGGGGCTTCAGGGATCTTCTTGATTCATTCCGCCTTGATGTCAGCTTTGGCGGAGCTCACTGCGTTGTACATTGGACTCCCCTCCTTTGCTGTGACTATACTATAACATATTGCCTAAATACCGTCAACCCCTTATTTCATTTTTTGGCGTTTTGACGTCAAAAATCTGTCTGTAAATTTTAACCGCTCCCGCGTGGGTTTGGAAAACCGCCCATTATACCCGTTTTTTAAGGGAATCCGCGAGGATTTGTTCGGTTTATTCTCCCGGGCCCGTCCCGACGGCGCCCATAAGCCCCCGCCGGCGCGCCGGCCCGCCCGGTCACCCGCGGCATTGCGTCTTTTTCCCTCCAGGAAAAAATTTTTTGGGAAACGAAAAAAAGATGTTGACATTTCCCATGAGCTGTGGTATTATCTATCACGCTGTTGAACACAACAGTCCTCCGGGGGCGTAGCTCAGCTGGGAGAGCGCCTGAATGGCATTCAGGAGGTCATCGGTTCGATCCCGACCGTCTCCACCAAAAAGGCTTGTTTTCACAAGAAAACAAGCCTTTTTCCCCTTTTTAGGGTACTTTTTTACGGGATAAATTTTGCAAGATAAATACAAAAAGAATATTGGGATGATGCTGTACTGTCCTCCAAGGCCATTCAGTGTCACCCCCACCGTCAGGGCGTTCCGAAAGGGACGCCCTTTTTTTGTTGCCCAAAATCGGACGGTTACAGGAACGAGGTGAAGAAAATGCCGGAGGTCATCATATCGGATTACTTTTACGGGGACGAGGCGGAGATGTTTCAGTATTTCCGCATCCCCAAGCAGCTCATCACCGATGAACGGTTCAAGGGCGTGTCCACGGACGCGAAGCTCTTGTATGGGATGTTGCTGGACCGAATGAGCCTGTCCGTGAAAAATCAGTGGTTTGATAAAGACGGGCGGGTATATATCTACTACACCGTGGAGGAAATATGCCAGGACATGACCCGCGGCCGAGATAAGGCTATGAAGCTGCTGGCGGAGCTGGACACGGGAAAAGGGATCGGCCTCATCGAGCGCATCCGCCAGGGCAAGCCCACAAAGATATGAGATATACGCACCACCGAAGTCTGGCCCGTGTAGAACGCTGGGTGAGGCTCAAATTTGCCGCGATGAACCTGAAAAAGCTGGCGAATTGGAGTTGGAAGAACTCCGCCTCGCCAGCCAGCACCACCATATTTGCCATTTTAAGCCACACGCGCGCCCGCTTACGCTGGGCGTGAGGTGGTTTTTTGACAGACTGCGAAAAAAAGGACCGCCGAAGCGGTCCTTTTTCTTGGCGGAAACTACGCCCTTTACCTTTAAATCAGGGCGCAGACGGCGTCGGAGTAGGCGGACAGGTCCTCCACGGGCAGGCCGGACAGGAGCTTGGCCTGGGCGCAGAGCACAAGAGCGATCTTGGCGGCCCTGTCCTTATCCTGCTCAAAGGCGGCGGTGAGAGAGGCGAAGACCGGGTGGGCGGGGTTCAGCTCCAGGACGCGGCGGGCGCGGATCTTCTCGCCGGCCTCGCCGGGCATCTGGCGGAAGTAGCGCTCCATCTCCAGGGTGATCTCCCCCTCGTAGGACATGCACACGGCGGAGCTGACCAGGGAGTTGGACAGCTTCACGTCCACCACGTCGTCCTTCAGCGTCTCCTTCATGAAATCCAGAAGCTCCTTGGACTTGCCGGCCGTCTCGTCCTGCTCCTTCTTCTCCTCCTCGGTCTCCAGACCCAGATCTCCGGCGGCCACGCTGCGGAGCTCCTTGCCGTCGTAGTTCATCAGCACCTGGACGGCGAACTCGTCGATGTCCTCGATGAGGTAGAGCAGCTCATACCCCTTCGCCTTCACCTGCTCGTTCTGGGGCAGGCCGGCGGCGGTGCGCAGGCTGTCGGCGGCGGCGTAGTAGATGTACTTCTGGCTCTCGGGCATCCGGGAGACGTAGTCCTTGAGGCTGGTCAGCTTCTCCTCGTTGGAGGAGTAGAATTTCAGAAGGTCCTTGAGCAGATCCCGCTTCATGCCGTAGTCGCCCACCAGGCCGTACTTGATCTGGCGGCCGAAGGCGGCCCAGAAGGTGTCGTACTTGTCGGGCGCGTCGGTCATCAGCTTCAAAAGCTCCGCCTTGATCTTGTTCTCCAGGTTCCCGGCGATGATCTTCAGCTGGCGGTCGTGCTGGAGGATCTCCCGGGAGATGTTCAGGGAGAGGTCTGGGGAGTCCACCACGCCCCGGACGAAGCGGAAGCACTCGGGCAGCAGGTCGGCGCAGGACTCCATGATCATGACGCCGGAGCTGTAGAGGGCCAGGCCCGGCTTATAGTCGCGGCTGTAAAAGTCGTAGGGGGCCTTGGTGGGGATGAACAGCAGGGCGCGGTAGGAGGTGAGGCCCTCGGCGTTGACGCGGATGACGGCCACGGGGTCCTCGCTGTCGTGGAAGCGGTCCTTGTAGAACTCAACGCATTTCTCGTCCGTGGCCTCCGCCTTGCTCCTCTGCCAGATGGGCACCATGGAGTTGACCGTCTCCTCCTCGGTGTGGGTCACGGGCTCGGTCTTCTTGTGGCCGTGCTCGTCCTCCTCGCCGGTCTCCACATACTCGGTGTGCTCCACGTCCATACGGATGGGGAAGCGGACGTAGTCGGAGTATTTCTTGATGAGCTCGCGTATCCGCCACGTCTCTAAAAACTCGCTGTAGCGCTCCTCCTCGGTGTCGGCCTTCAGGTGCATGATAACGTCGGTGCCCACGGCGTCCTTTTCGCACTCGGTGACGGTGTAGCCGTCGGCGCCGGAGCTCTCCCACTTATAGGCCTGGTCCGCGCCGTAGGCCCTGGAGATCACGGTCACCTTGTCGCTGACCATGAAGGCGGAGTAGAAGCCCACGCCGAACTGGCCGATGATGTCCACGTCCTCGGCGCTCTCCAGCTCGGACTTGAACTTGAAGGAGCCGGAGTGGGCGATGACGCCCAGGTTCTCCTCCATGTCCTCCCGGGACATGCCGATGCCGTTATCGGAGACGGTGATGGTCCGCGCGTCCTTGTCCAGGGTCACGCGGATGCGGAAATCGTCCCGGTCAAGACCCACGTTCTGGTCCGTCAGCGCCTTGTAGGCCAGCTTGTCGATGGCGTCGGAGGCGTTGGAGATGATCTCCCGGAGAAAGATCTCCCGGTGGGTGTAGATGGAGTTGATCATCAGGTCCAGGAGCCGCTTGGATTCCGCTTTGAACTGCTTTTTTGCCATTCTTTCGTACTTCCCTTCAAATGTGAAGCCCGCGCGAAGCGGGCTTTGCTGTTAACATATGAGTATATTCCCTTTTTCGGAAAAGTTTGTTACAAAATTAAAAATTTATCACACCCAGATGCTCCAGGAGGATCTTGAGGCCGATGAGGACCAGGATGACGCCGCCGGCCAGCTCCGCCTTCTCGTGGAAGCGGCCCCCCACCTTGTTGCCCAAATAGACGCCGCCGAAGGAGAAGGCGAAGGTGGTGACGCCGATGACGGCCACGGAGGACCAGATGTCCACGCTGAGGAAGGCGAAGGTGACGCCCACGGCCAGGGCGTCGATACTGGTGGCGATGGCCAGCAGAAGAAGCTCCTTGAAGGCGAAGGAGCCGGAATCGCCCTCGTCCCCGCCCCGCAGGGCCTCCCAGACCATCTTGCCGCCGATGAAGCCCAGCAGCGCAAAGGCGATCCAGTGGTCGATCTCCACGATATAGCGCTCAAACTGCCGGCCCAGAAGCCAGCCCAGAAGGGGCATCAGCGCCTGAAAGCCGCCGAAAAAGAGGCCGGTCTTCCCAGCGTCAGACGGCCTGAGCGTCCGGGCCGACAGGCCCTTGCAGACGGAGACGGCAAAGGCGTCCATGGACAGGGCCACCGCCGTCAGGAAAAGCTCCCAAAAGCCCATGGTCAGCCCCCGATGGCGGCGCGGATGCCGGCCAGGAGCTCGTCGAAGGTCTCATAGGCGGGCAGATCCGGGTTGTCCGCGCGGATCCTGTCGGTACTGCGGAAGAGGAACCCGGCCTTGGAGGCGCGGATCATCGCCAGGTCGTTGTAGCTGTCCCCGGCGGCCACGGTCTCGAAGCCGCAGGACTGGAGGGCGCGGACGGTGGTGAGCTTGGAGTTTTCACAGCGCATCTTAAAGCCGGTGATCTCGCCGCTCTCCGCCACGGTCAGCTCGTTGCAGAAGAGGGCGGGCCACTTGAGCTTGCGCATCAGGGGCTTGGCGAACTGGGTGAAGGTGTCGGAGAGGATGACCGCCTGGGTCTCCTCCCGCAGGGCGTCCAGAAATTCCACCGCGCCGGGCAGGGGGTCGATTTGGGCGATCACGTCCTGGATCTCGGGAAGGCCCAGGCCGTGGGCCTTGAGGGTGGCGATGCGGAAGGCCATGAGCTTGGCGTAGTCCGGTTCGTCCCGGGTGGTGCGCCGCAGCTCCGGGATCCCGGAGACCTGGGAAAAGGCGATCCAGATCTCGGGGACAAGCACGCCCTCCAGATCGAGGCAGACGATGTTCATGGTGATACCTCATTTCGGAAAAAAGTTTTTCACGGGAGACAGGAAGCGGTAAACGTACCTATTATACACTGTTTTCATGGTTTTTCAAGGCATATTTTGCCGTCGATATCGCTAAATTGCCGGAAAAATCGGTGTTTTTACGAGCCGGTTTCGCTAAAACGTAAAAAGAAAAAATGAGCCTTGACATCTGATTTACTGCGTTGTATTATAAGGAAACAGAAAAAGGCTGAGATGGGAACAAAGGTGTCCGCCGTCGATCACAGAGAGCCGCTGGCCGGTGTAAAGCGGTATCGGGTGAACATCACACTCCTCCCGGAGCTGTCGGCTGAACGCGAAACGCTTTCGTCAGTAGGCTGGAACGGGTTCTCCCGTTACAGAGAGGCCGCGTTACTGGACGCGGGTTGAGCGGGCGTTGAAAGCGCCAAGAAGAGTGGTACCGCGGAAGATTTCTTTCGTCTCTTTATCCTGAAATATTTGCGTATTTTGGGTAAAAGAGGCTTTTTTTGTACCCAAAAATACCGGAAAGGGAAGATTATGAAAGGTTTTGAAAAGTACACACGGCAGTATTTCGTCCCGGAGGGGAACTACACCGACTGGATGAAAAAGGACCACATCGAAAAGGCCCCCACCTGGTGCAGCGTGGATCTGCGGGACGGCAACCAGGCCCTGATCATCCCCATGAGCTTAGAGGAGAAGCTGGAGTTTTTCGAGCTCCTGGTAAAGATCGGCTTCAAGGAGATTGAGGTGGGCTTCCCCGCCGCCTCCGAGACGGAGTATGAGTTCTGCCGGGCGCTGATCGAGCGGGATATGATCCCCGACGACGTGGCCATCCAGGTGCTGACCCAGTCCAGGGAGCACATCATCAAAAAGACCTTCGAGGCCGTTTCCGGCTGTAAGAACGCCATCGTCCACCTCTATAACTCCACCAGCGTGGCTCAGCGGGAGCAGGTGTTCAAAAAATCCAAGGCGGAGATCGTGGAGATCGCCGTCTCCGGCGCGAAGCTTTTCAACGAGTACGCCGCCAAAACGCCGGGGAATTTCCGCTTTGAGTACTCCCCGGAGAGCTTCACCGGTACCGAGCCGGAATTCGCCCTGGAGATCTGCGACGCGGTGAGCGAGATCTGGAAGCCCACCCCGGAGCGGAAGGTCATCTACAACCTGCCCGTGACGGTGAGCCACTCCATGCCCCACGTGTACGCCAGCCAGATCGAGTACATGTGCAAGAACCTCAAATACAGGGACGGCATCATCGTCTCCCTCCACCCCCACAACGACCGGGGCTGCGCCATCGCGGACACCGAGATGGGCATTCTGGCCGGGGCGGAGCGGGTGGAGGGGACGCTCTTCGGCAACGGCGAGCGCACCGGAAACGTGGACATCGTCACCCTGGCCCTGAATATGTATTCCCAGGGCGTGGACCCGGAGCTGGACTTCCACGACCTGCCCGCCATCACCAGGACCTATGAGAAGGTCACCCGTATGCGGGTCTACGAGCGCCAGCCCTATTCGGGCGCGCTGGTCTTCGCCGCCTTCTCCGGCTCCCACCAGGACGCCATCGCCAAGGGGATGCACTGGCGGGAGGAGCATCCGGAGGAGCCCTGGACGGTGCCCTATCTGCCCATCGACCCCACCGACCTGGGGCGTGTCTACGAGGCGGACGTGATCCGCATCAACTCCCAGTCCGGCAAGGGCGGCATCGGGTACATTATGGAGACCCAGTTCAACTACACCCTGCCGGCCAGGATGCGGGAGGCCTTCGGCTACCACATCAAGGGCATCTCCGACCGGGAGCACAGGGAGCTTCTCCCCCAGGAGATCTTCAACATCTTCAACGAGAACTATGTCAACGTCAAGTCCGTCATGAACGTCCCCGAGGCCCATTACGTCCAGGAGCCGGACGGCATCACCGCCACGGTGACGGTGCTTTACAAGGGCGTGAAGCAGAAGGTCACCGCCTTCGGCAACGGGCGTCTTGACGCGGTGTCCAACGCCGTCAAGCTGGTCATCGACCAGCCCTACACCCTGGAGGTCTACACCCAGCACGCTCTGGACGAGGGTTCCACCTCCAAGGCGGCCAGCTATGTGGGCATCAAGTCCCAGAGCGGCGAGATGTTCTGGGGCGTGGGCGTCAGCCGGGATATCATCGTCAGCTCCATCAAGGCCCTTGTCTCCGCCGTGAACAGGCTGTTGGAGAAGAAATGAGCGGCCCGGCCCCCAAACCGGCAAATCATCACAGAGTAACCATAGAGTAGGAGAAACGCCATGAAATTGACAGGAGCGCAGATCGTCGTCGAAACACTGATCGAGCTGGGCGTGACCGACGTGTTCGGTTATCCCGGCGGACAGGTGCTGAACCTCTACGACGCCATATACGAGGCGGGCGACCGCCTGCACCATATCCTTACCGCCCATGAGCAGGGGGCGTCCCACGCCGCCGACGGCTATTCCCGCGCCACCGGCAAGGTGGGCGTGGTCATCGCCACCTCCGGCCCGGGGGCCACGAATCTGGTCACCGGCATCGCCACCGCCATGCTGGACTCCGTGCCCATGGTGGCCATCACCGGCAACGTGCCCCAGGATCTCATCGGCCGGGACTCCTTCCAGGAGATCGACATCACCGGCATCACCCTGCCCATCACCAAGCACAACTACTTCATCCACGACGTGACGAAGCTGGCCGACAAGATCCGCGAGGCCTTCCGCATCGCCAAATCCGGCCGCCCCGGCCCCGTGCTCATCGACATCCCCAAGGACATCCAGACCGCCGTGGCGGACTACGAGCCCAGGCCCGTGGATGCGCCCTTCCCCCAGCACGCCCCCAACAAGGAGAAGATCGCCGAGGCCGCCGCGCTCATCGACTCCCGCTCCAGGCCCTTCCTCCACATCGGCGGCGGCGTCATCGGGTCCAAAACCTGGGATCTGGTGCTGGAGCTGGCCGACAAGATCGACGCGGTCATCGGCTGCTCCCTGATGGGCCTCTCCGCCGTCCCCACCGACCACCCCCGCTTTTTGGGGATGCAGGGGATGCACGGCCACTACGCCAGCTCCATGGCCTCCAACGACGCGGACCTCATCATCGCCGTCGGCACCCGCTTTTCCGACCGGGCCACGGGCAACAAGGCCAAATTCGCCAAAAACGCCAGGATCATCCACATCGACGCGGATTTCGCGGAGATCTCCAAGAACATCACCGCCAACATCGGCATCACCGGCAACATCGCCGAGGCCCTCCGGGAGCTTATCGACTCCGTCCACGAGGCCAACCACATGGAGTGGATGGATCACATCGAGGATCTGCGGGAGAAGGAGCTGAGCTTCCTGGCCGACGACCCCAAGCTCCTGACGCCCCTGAAGGTCATGGAGACCATCAACCGGTACAAGACCGCCGATACCCCCGTGGCCACCGACGTGGGCCAGCACCAGATGTGGGCGGCCCAGTATATCAAGTTCCAGAAGCCCCGCAAGATGATCTCCTCCGGCGGCCTCGGCACCATGGGCTTCGGCCTGGGCGCGGCCATCGGCGCCGCCGTGGGCACCGGGGAGCGCACCGTCCTCATCACCGGCGACGGCAGCTTTGGCATGAACCTCAACGAGCTGGCCACCGCCGTCACCTACCACGTGCCCGTGACCATCGTCCTCATCGACAACAAGACCCTGGGCATGGTGCGCCAGTGGCAGACGCTCTTTTTCAACCACCACTACGCGGACACGAATCTGGACGTGCGCCGGACCGACTATGTGAAGCTGGCCGAGGCCTTCGGCGCCAAGGGCGTCCGGGCCGCCACCCCCGCGGAATTTGAGGCGGCCTTTGAGCAGGCCATCCGTTCCGACGACGTCACCGTTATCGACTGCCTCATCGACAAGGACGAGTTCGTCCTGCCCATGCTGCCCCCCGGCGGTGCCATCGACGACATCATCACCGTGAAGAAGAAGGAGGCCTGAGCCGTGTCTGAACCGAAGAGCAACAAGTTTGTCATTGCCGTCTACGTGGAGAACAAATTCGGCGTCCTGACCCGCGTCACCAGCATGTTCACCCGGCGCGGCTTCAACATCGACTCCCTCACCGTGGGCGTCACCGAGTCCCCGGAGTACAGCCGCATCACCATCACCATGTCCGGCGACGGCTACGCCCGCGCCCAGATGCTCAATCAGCTCCGGAAGCTCTTCAACGTCAAGAAGGTGGAGCTGCTGGAGGAGATCGACGCCATCGAGCGGGAGCTGGTGCTGGTGAAGATCAAAAATAACCCGGACAACCACCAGCGCGTCCTCTCGGCCCTGGACATCTTCAAGGCCAAGATCATCAACTACTCCGTGGAGGCTTTGTGCATCGAGGTCACCGGCACCCCGGACAAGATCGACGCCCTCATCGAGATGATCCGCCCCCTGGGGATCATCGAGCTGTGCCGCACCGGCATCGTGGCCCTGCAAAAGGGCGGCGGATCCATCCTGGAGCAGCCGGATATCAACTAATGCTGGCTTTGAAGCCCAAAGGGCTTCAAATGCCACGGGGATGCGTGCAGGCTAAATTTCTGAATTTTGCGAAATTCAGAAATTTACCCCTGCCGTCGCCCTTCATGCACGCAGAGCGCACACTTGGGCGACAAAAGGGATTTTTGCGACGTACATGCCGCCGCAAAAAATATTTAATTTTCAATAATTTGCTTTCTACGGCCTCGCGCCGCGAACATATCAACTTATTTTCAAAGGAGATATTATCATGAACAGAATTTTCTACGAGCAGGACTGCGATCTTCACCGTCTGGACGGCAAGACCGTCGCCATCATCGGCTACGGCTCCCAGGGCCACGCCCACGCCCTGAACCTGAAGGATTCCGGCGTCAACGTCATCGTCGGCCTCTACACCGGCTCCAAGAGCTGGGCCAAGGCTGAGGCCCAGGGTCTCACCGTCATGACCGCCGCCGACGCCGCCAAGGCCGCCGACATCATCATGATTTTGATCAACGACGAGAAGCAGGCCAAGCTCTACAAGGAGAGCATCGAGCCCAACCTGACCGAGGGCAAGACCCTGGCCTT
>CANRMY010000061.1 GCA_947631845.1 uncultured Oscillospiraceae bacterium
CCTTGACGAATGTGAACGTGTGGAAGTGGAGCGCAGATTCAGCCTCGCGAAACGGAAATGCGGCATGGGACTGGTAACAGCAAAGCTGCGGGAAACAGCTGCGCATGTGATCGCCATGTCGGTTCTGGTGCTGAATCTGCGTAAGATTCAGTGCGCCCTTCTGCGGGTTTTTGCCGTGTTGCTGGGTGCTTGGGGGGTAAAAGGAAAAATGGGGGTTGTTCAGTAGACATTACTTACACAAGTATTGACGGGGAGATGTATGAGAGAATAGGAAAGGATATGTCTGATATTGATAAATTTGGACTGTCAATAGAACAGACAGAGATACTGTATAATATCGAATATTACAAAACGCTGAACGACATTGCCGAGACCGATACCCTGGTCGGCGGAGACCGGAAAAGAGGGCTGAAGAGGGAATGGCTTGAAGAGTGGAAGGAGTATATGACAAAGGGCTTTTCCGGTTTTATCAACGTCAAAGGCGTTGAACTTCATTGGTATTCAACAGAAGAGCTCCTGTACAGGATCGCCAGGAATTCCCCGACTGGCGTCTGGTACCGATTGGTTCTGCTCGAAGCTATGTTGTTTGAACCGTATTTCACGATCAGTACGGAAAAGGACAGGAAGGGAAACGAGATACCGAGTAAAAAGTATGATTCCCTGCAGGTCCCTCCGCCCTTGGGCGGATATGACAAAAGCAAGGGCGATGTGTTCCTGCAAAAGAGCTTTGCTATGATTTGCGGTTCTGAGAAATTTATTGTACGCCTCAGAAAGTGTTACGGTAAGGTGATGGCCGAGCTGAATGAAGTGCTCAAAACCACGCTTATTTCGCTTAGCGTCGGAGCCTTCATCGCTATTGCTGTGGCCGTAACAGCCGGTGCTTTTGCGCCGGCGATAGCGACCCTCCTGGTCGGGTCTAACTTCGCCGGACTTAGCGGCGCGGCGCTTACAAGCGCCTGCCTTGCCTACCTGGGAGGGGGAGCAATCGCCGCGGGAGGACTTGGCATGGCGGGAGGCACGATGGTTATTGTGGGCGGCGGCGCTATACTCGGTTTGGGGATCGGGGCAGGCGCGGGCGGCGCAATTGGCGCGATGGGAGTCTACAGCAAAAGGGCTGCCATTCTCCAGTCGGCAAAGCTGCTTGTCTCCATAAGAGAGATATTCCTTAATGACGAGAAAGATTTGGCGTTTTCCGGCACTGTCCTTGAAAAATATGCCGAGAATATTGCCAAGCTTCAGATGAAGCTTTTAGAATTGCGCATGAAGGCCGGTGAAGCGGGAAAAGAGGAGCAGAAGAAAATCAACGCGGATATCAAGGAGCTCGAAGATTCGCTCAAGGCTATGGAGCTCGCGCGGAAGAGCATGAACAGGTTTATTTCTTCCTTCGGCGAGGGCCTCGGAAAAGCCTGATACCAATTATCGGAAAAATCCCGTCAGGGCTTTCCGACAGTCAAAAGGCCGTTCCGGTTTGATCCGGAACGGCCTTCATCAATCATTTGATCAGATCAATAGAGGGGGAAGCGTGCGCACAGGTCGTTGACTCTGGCGCGGGTCTCCTCGGCGGTGCCCTCAAAATCGTGGGCGGTGGCGGCGATGCACTGGGCGATGACCTTCATCTCCGGCTCCTTGAAGCCCCGGGTGGTGACGGCGGGGGTGCCGATGCGGATGCCGCTGGTGACGAAGGGCTTCTCCGGGTCGTTGGGGATGGCGTTCTTGTTGACGGTGATGTATACCTCGTCCAGACGCTTCTCCAGCACCTTGCCCGTGACGCCGGTGCCCCGCAGATCGGCCAGCATCAGGTGGTTGTCCGTGCCGCCGGACACCAGCTGGATGCCGTTTTTCATAAGCTCGTCGGCCAGCACGGCGGCGTTTTTCACGATCTGCGCCTGATACGCCTTAAATTCCGGCTTCAGGGCCTCCCCGAAGCACACGGCCTTGGCGGCGATGACGTGCATCAGCGGGCCGCCCTGGGTGCCGGGGAAGATGGCCTTGTTGAACTGTTTGCCGAAGTCGGGATCCTGGGTGAGGATCAGGCCGCCCCGGGGGCCCCGGAGGGTCTTGTGGGTGGTGGTGGTGACCACGTGGGCCCAGGGGAGGGGACTTTCATGCTCGCCCGCGGCCACAAGGCCGGCGATGTGGGCCATATCCACCATCAGGTAGGCGCCCACGCTGTCCGCGATCTCCCGGAATTTTTTGAAGTCGATGGCCCTGGGATAGGCGGAGGCCCCGGCCACGATGAGCTTGGGCTTATGCTGCTGGGCCAGATCGTACAGGGCCTCGTAGTCGATGCGGCCCGTCTCGGCGGAGACGCCGTAGGGGACGAAATGGAAGTATTTACCGGAGAGATTCACCGGGGAGCCGTGGGTCAGGTGTCCGCCTTCGGCCAGGTTCATGCCCATGACGGTGTCGCCGGGGGTCAGCAGGGCGAAATAAACGGCGGTGTTGGCCTGGGCGCCGGAGTGGGGCTGGACGTTGGCGTAGCCCGCGCCGAAGATCTGCTTGGCCCGCTCGATAGCCAGCGTCTCCACCTGGTCCACGAACTCACAGCCGCCGTAATAGCGCTTGCCGGGGTAGCCCTCGGCGTACTTGTTGGTGAGGACGCTGCCCATAGCCGCCATCACGGCGGGGGAGACGTAGTTCTCGCTGGCGATCAGCTCGATGTTGCGCTTCTGGCGGCCCAGCTCGCGGCCCATGGCGGCGGCCAGGTCGGGGTCTGTGTTGGCGATGAAGCCGATGGAATCCTGAAGGTCTGAATACATAGATTTATACTCCTGATAAAATTATTTTCTGTAAAAAGCGATCCCCAGCGTCTTGGGGCCGCAGTGGTTGGAGATGGTGCAGCCGGCCTCGGCGTCAATAAGCTCACCGAAGGGACACAGCCGCAGGACCTCCCTACGGGCCTCGTCCAGAAACTCCTCCGTGAAGCCGTAGGATTTGACGAAGAAGACCCGGGTGACATCGACGCTTTCCACATCCGCCAGCCTGTCGGCCAGGTACTTCAAAATCACCTTTTCAATGGTCCCGCGGTACTTCTTTCCCACGTCCATTTCGCCGCCGGAGAGCTCCACGCAGGGCTTCAGGCTCAGAAGGTTGGCCCCCAGGGCCACCAGCGGGGAACAGCGGCCCCCGGCCTTCAGGTAGTCCAGCGTGTCGATGACAAAGCTCATGTCCAGCTTTTCCCGCTTCTCCTCCAGCGCGGAGACGATCTCCTCCGGCGTTTTGCCCTCCCCGGCCATACGGCAGGCGTCCAGCACCAGCAGGGAGATGCCCACGGAGAGGTTTTTTGAGTCCACCACGTAGATATTGTCCAGCTCCGCCGCGGCGATGTTGGCGTTCTGGAAGCAGGCGGACATGGACTGGCTGATGGTGAAGTGGATGACGGCGTCGTATTCCTTCCGCAGCTCCTTAAAGACCTCCAGGTAATCGCCCACGTTGACGGCGGCGGTGTTGCCCAGCTTCCCGCCGGCGGCCACATGGTCAAAAATGTCCCGGGCCGTGATCTCCACCCCGTCACGCCGGGCCGCGCCGTCCATCACCACATAGAGAGGGAAGATGTGGACGTTGTATTTTTCCGCCAGGGACGCGGGCAGGTCGCAGGTGCTGTCGGCGGTTATCTTTATCCGCATGGGAAGGGCCTCCTCGGTTTATGAATTTAGTGTACTCAATAATATCACAAACCGGGGAGAAATGGTAGTGGTTTAATCAACAAAAAATTATGAAAGTGTCCGGTTTTTGCTGTGGCTTAAAACAAAAGGAGACGCCAAAGGCGTCTCAGCTTGTCAAAAAACTCAAATTCGATATTTTTTCCGGCGACATGTGCGTCGGAAAAAATCCCTTTTGCCGCCCAAGTGTGCCCCTTCGGGGCGCGCGCAGGGCGACAGCAGGGCAATTTTCTCTAAATTTCGCAAAATTCAGAGAAAATTACCCGCACGTTCCCTTTGTCGGAAAAGCCCGTCAGGGCTTTTTCGACAGTCTCAGACGCCAAAGGCGTCTCCCTGCTGGGACGTTTCAGTTATTGAGCGGCTTCCTCGTAGACGGAAACCTGCTTGCGCTCACGGTTGATGTGCTCGTAGCGGACCTTGCCGGAGACGAGAGCGAAGAGGGTGTTGTCGCTGCCCATGCCCACGTTGTTGCCCGGATGGATCTTGGTGCCGCGCTGACGGACCAGGATGTTGCCGGCCAGAACGTACTGCCCGTCGGCGCGCTTGACGCCCAGGCGTTTGGACTCGGAATCGCGGCCGTTCTTGGTGGAACCCATTCCCTTTTTATGAGCCATGTAAATTACACCTCCGATTGTTGAGATCTTGTTTTCGGCCCCTTACGCGTTGATGGCGTCGATGGTGACCTTGGTATAGGGCTGACGGTGGCCCTGCTTGCGGCGGTAGTTCTTCTTGGGACGCATCTTGTAGACGATGATCTTCTTGGACTTGCCGGTCTTCACCGCGGTGGCGGTGACAGTGGCGCCCTTGACCACGGGCGTGCCGATGGTGGCGGTGCCGTCGTCGTTGAAGATGGCCAGGACCTTGTCAAAGGTGTAGGACGCGCCGTCCTCCACGTTCAGCTTCTCCACGAACAGGGTATCGCCGGGATTGACGCGGTACTGCTTGCCGCAGGCCTCGATAACAGCTGTCATTTCTTTTTTCACCTCTTATAATGTAGAGACTCGCTCTTGCGGGCGGACATTCAGTCACTTGCTGGCTCCGTTCAAAGCGGCTTATCAAGTATACCCTCCGTTGGACAAAAAGTCAACACTTTTTTCAGAAAACTCCGGGGAAATTTACTTATAGCTGGCGGGAATCGAACCCACGCCGGTTTTCGGCGGCTGATTTGTGCCAGTACTTTGTCAAAAGCCTTGACAATACGCAAGTATTCTCTGTGGCTTTTTCCGCGTCCTGACGCAAATCAGCTCGCCGAAAACTGCAAGGCACTCCACGCGGAGCAATTTTCGAGGGATTTTTGCCGCGAAGGAGGAAGCCTCGGGTCCCCAATGCGATCAAAATCGCATTGGGAAAGGAGGAGCGAACCGTGCGCCTGAGGGCGAATACTTGGAGCCCGAGGTTAAGCCGGTTCCGCGACGACGCGGCAAGGCGACGACGACAAGGTAAAAAGCGCCGGAAAGGGCCCGCGTGGAGCGGCGCGGGTTCGACTCCCGTCAGCTATAGATCCGCACCAGCACCCGCAGCTTCCCCTTTTTCGTCTCCCGGGCCACGCCCTCGTAGATGAACCGCCCGTGATGGCGCACGGAGACCACCGCCCCCGGCGGGATGTCCAGGGCGGCGCTTCTGGGGAGGCGGCCGGAGATGAAGACCTGCTGCGCGTCGATGAGCGCCTGGGCCTCCGACCGGGAGAGCCGGAAGACGGCGGCCACGGCGGCATCCAGCCGCTCCGAGGCCACCACCAGCTCCGTGAGGGGCGGGGGCGCGGAGAGCTTTTCCGGGGGCGCGGAGGGGGCGGCGGTCACGGTGGTGTGGCGTACCGAGGTCAGGTTGTCCGCGATAAAGGGGGCCACGGACTCCAGGCAGAAGAGGTACCCCACGTTGTCCACGAGCTCGATATCCCCCAACACCTCCCGGCGGAGGCCCAAGGACATCAGCGCCCCCAAAAAGTCCCGGTGGGACAGGGGATCGGCGAATTTCTGCGAAACCGGCGCCAGCCTCAGGCAGACCACCGGCGGCGCGGCCTCATAGCCGCAGAGGGCCTCCGAGCCGAAGCAGGCGATCTTCCGCTCGCTGGTGGGCAGGCCGCCAAACAGGGTGAAGGGCGTCTCCGGGCGGGTTCGGAGCAAGATGTCCTGTTCCGCCAGGGTGAGAAACTCCGAGTACACCCAGATCCCCCTGTTGTACGCCCGGGCGGCCAGCTCCGCCAGCCTGTTTTTTAAAAGGTTGTCATTTTCCATTCGTATGCCTCAAATATTTCCCCAGCCGCCGCACCGCGAACTGTCCCGCGAGACCGGTAAAGAGGCCGGTGACGACGCCGGAGATCAGCAGCGGGGGGAGCCAGACGAAAAGCGCCGGGGTGGCGGTGACCAGCACCGCCGCCAGGACCTGTCCGATGTTGTGGGCCATGGCGGAAAAGACCGAGGCCACCCAGATCTGGCGCTCCGTCAGGAGCTTCCGCATCGGGGCCGCCGCCAGAAAGGCCAGGAGCCCGCCGGTGAGACTGTAGAGCAGGGCCATCATATTCCCGGCAAAGGCCGCGCCCAGCAACACCCGGCACAGAAGCACCGCCAGGGCGTCCCAGGGCCCCAGGGTAAAGAGGGCCGTCAGGGTGACGATATTGGCAAGCCCCAGCTTCACGCCGGGGATGGGTACCGGGGCGGGGATCTGGAGCTCCACGATGAAGATGGTCAGCGCCACGGCGGTGAGCACCGCGTCCCGGGCGATCCGTTTGATATCCATCAGCCCGCCTCCGCGTCCAGGGCCGTTTCGCCCGTCAGCTTGATCACCACCCGGTGGGGCAGACACACGATGGGCGCGGCGGAGCTGGCCAGCCACCCGGCCTCCACGCACACCTTGTCCGGGCAGTCGGCGGATTCCACGCGGATGCGCCCCGGCTCGGCCAGCAGGATATTGACCCCGCGCTCCGTCTTGACCTCGATCCGCTCCGGCGAAGTGATCCTGCTCAGATCCACGCGTTTGTAGAGCGCGCCGTCCACATAGATCTCCGCCGTATGGCCCGCCGCCGGCCGCGAAAACAGCAACAGCGACGCGGCCACGGAGAGCAGGAGTATCACCGCGATCACCGCGATCCATGTTCCCGTTTTAGCCACGCCGCATCACCTTGATCTCCTTGTCCGTATAGGCGCCCATGGGGGTGAAGCGCCCCTCGATCCCCTCCGTGAGGATGACCTCACCGCCGTCCGTGACCAGTACCAGGTCAAAGCCCGTGTTCTCCCGCCAGAGTCTGACGGCCTCCTCCGGCCCCAGCACATAGAGCGCCGTGGAGAGCCCGTCGCAGAGGACGCCTTCCTCTCCGACGACGGTGACGGAGGCCAGCCCGCTGTCCGCCGGACGGCCCGTTTTGGGGTCGATGATGTGGCAGTAGCGCACGCCGTCCTGCTCAAAGTACCGCTGGTAGCCGCCGGAGGTGATCACCGCCAGATCCCGCGCGGATACCGCGCCCAGCAGGCCCTCCGAGAAGGGATCCCGAATGCCCACTACCCAGTCCGACCCGTCGGGCTTGCCGCCCACGGTCTGTACGTTGCCGCCCAGGTTGATAAGGCCGCTTTTCACGCCCGCTTCCCGCCAGAGCGCCGCGATCTTATCGCCCGTCCAGCCCTTGGCCACCGCGCCCAGGTCCAGCATCGCGCCCGCCGGCAGGGAGACGGTCTGGCCGTCCAGCTTCACGGCGGTATGATCCACATAGGTCAAAAGCTCCGCTATTTCGGCGTCCTCCGGTACCCGGTACGCGCCCGTGGTAAAGCCCCAGGCCCGCACTAAGGGATAGACCGTCACATCCAGCGCCCCACCGGTGAGTTTACATAATTCGAGAGCCCGCTTCAAAAGCGCCGCCGTTTCCGGGGCCGCGTCCCCGCCGCCGGAGCCGTTGACCCGGGCGATATCGCTGTCCGCCGCCGTGACGGAGAGCCGCGCCTCCAGCTCTTGGATCAGCGAAACGGCGTCGTCCACACACGCTCTGTCCCCGTAGGCGGTGAGCGTCATCACCGTGTCCATGGCGAAGACGGTGGAGGTCTCAGCCTGGGGGGCGCAGCCGGCCAGGGCCAGCAGGAGCGCAAGGCATAAAAGCGCGGAAGCCGTCCGCCTCATGAGGCCGCCTCCCAGGTGTCTGGGACGCGTTCCTCCGGCTCCTCCAGCCAGGGCACCTCCAGCTTCACGCCGTCGGAGGTGTAGACGATATACTTCCGGAACCCGAAAAACAGCCCCGCCGCGATGATCGCAAGGCCCGCCAGAACGGAGAAGACGACGGCCAGGGCCGTCTTCAGGGGCTTGCGGGAGCGGTAGATGCGCACCTCGTCCCGGGCCATGTCACATCTCCCCGCGCTCGATGGCCGAGAGCATCCCCACGCGGGTGGCGTGGCGGCCGCCCTCGAAGGAATGGCTCAAAAACGTGTCCACGATCTTCAGGGCCAGGCCCGGACCCACCACGTTGGCCCCCAGGGCCAGCATGTTGGCGTTGTTGTGGCGGCGGGTCATCTCAGCGCTGTAGCAGTCGGAGCACAGGGCGCACCGCACGCCGGGGACCTTGTTGGCGGCCATGGAGATGCCGATGCCGGTGGTGCAGATGACCACGCCCAGATCGCACTGTCCCTCCGCCACCGCGTGGGCGGCCTTGGCGCCGAATTCCGGGTAGTGGCAGCTGTCCTTGGAGAAGGTGCCGAAGTTGAGGGTCTGGTGTCCCAGCTCCTCCAGATGCGCCTTCACCGTCTGCATCAGATCGTATCCGCCGTGGTCACAGCCAAGAGCGATTTTCATGTTTCTCTCTCCCTTTCTGGTTGTACGTTTTATAGTTTTACAAATTCCGGCCTGTGCTCCTTGTAGAGGCACACGTACTTAAAGCCGCACGCCCGGAGGAGGTCAAAGCCCTCCCGGATGCCGTTTCCCGCGTCCTGGGCCCGGTGGGAATCGGACCCCACGGTGACGATCTCGCCGCCCATGTCCCGGTAGAGCTTCACCACCGAGGGCTGGGGCAGAAAATCGCCCAGGGCGTCGGAGAGAGCGGCGGTGTTGACCTCGATCCCCACGCCGCGCTCCACACAGGCATTGAAAAGCGTCCGCAGCCGCTCCTCGAAGAGCATCATGTCGAAACCCTTGCTCTGGCGGGCCATGTACTTCTGCATGTAGCCGATGTGGCCCAGCACGTCGCAGAGGCCTGAGCCGGCCATCTGGATGTATTCGTCCAGATACTGCTCCACCGCCGGACGGAAATTGTCAAAGTCCTCCGGGTAGTTGAGGTAGTAAAAATCCCTGGCGTGGCGCAGATTGTGCACCGAGCCGATGACGAAGTCCAACTCCGGGCGGTCGTAGATCCGCCGGCCCTCCTCCGCCAGATAGTGGGGCGCGCCCACCTCGGCGCCCAGCCGCACGTCCAGCCGTCCTGCGTATTTTTCCCGCACGGCGGAAAAATCCCGCCGCAGGGCCTCCCAGTCGTCAAAAGGGGGGAACTGGTCGGGAAATTCGGGGCTCTGGGTGCAGTTTTCCACGTGGTTGGTGATACAGATGTGGGTCATGCCCCGCCGGAGCGCCCCCCGGGCCATCTCCGCCATGGGGTCAGCGGCGTCGGGGGAGTAGGGCTTGCAGTGCATATGGTAATCGGAAAGCATGGCGATCCTCCGTCTCTTCTGACAGTCATAGACATACAAAAAATATTATAACAGACCGTCTGGAGAATTTCAATTTTTTTCTCAAAAAAGCCGCCGGCCCATGAGGGCCGGCGGACGGGGAATCGCGCTGCGCTGTTTATTTCTTCCGATTCTTTTCAAAGATGGCCGCGAGACCCGTGAGTAGCAGGTCGTCGTTGACCAGGATCTCCCGCCGGCACAGGGGACACACCGAGGAGGCGATGCCGCCGGTGGCCACCACCGTGGCGCTTTGGCCCAGCTCCGCCTCGATGCGCTCGATCATCCCGTCCAGCATGGCCGCCGCGCCCAGGACGGCGCCGGAGCGCATACTGTCCACGGTGTTGGTGCCGATGACCTTCGCCGGGGCCTCCAGGGAGATGTTGGGCAGCTGGCTGGTGCCGGAGCTGAGGGCCGCCAGGCCCAGAGCCACGCCGGGGCCGATGGTGCCGCCGATGAAGGAGCCCTGCTTGTTGAGGACGGAAATGGTGGTGGCGGTGCCCATGTCGATGATGATGAGGGGCGGGGCGTAGAGCTTCAGCGCCCCGGCGGCGGCGGCCACCAGATCCGCGCCGGTCTGGGCCGGGTCGTCGATGAGGATGTTGACGCCGGTCCTGACGCCCTTGCCCAGGATCATGGGGGTCACCCCCGTGGCCAGCTTCACAGCGCCGGAGAAGGCGTTGGTCAGCGGCGGCACCACGGAGGAGACGATAGCCCCGTCCAGGGCGGAGACTTCTATGTCATAAAAATCGAAAAAGTGGCGCAGGTCGGACGCGTACTCAAAATCGGTCTTCAGCTTGTTGGTGGTGAGCCGCGCCATGCGGACGATCTCCAGGCCCCGCATACAGCCAAGGCAGATGTGGGTGTTGCCGATATCCACTGCTAAAAGCATATTGACGCCCCCTAAAAAAATTATTTTGCCAGCTTCAAGATCTTCCGCCCGTTCTTCACCAGCATCACGATCACGCCGGAGAGGACCACGTTGACGGCCAGCTCGATAAAGAAGTTCGCGCCGATAAACAAGGTGGTGATCATGTAGAAGACGCTGCCCGAAAGGCCCACACTCTCGCCCACCTGGACGCAGTAGTCGGCGAAGAAAACGAGGCATCCGATAAAGAAGATGCCGGTGTTCACCAGGGGACTGACGATGCCGGCGCCGACGGCCGCCACGTACTCGTTTTTCTTCTCCAGGAGCCTGTACACAAGCCCGGAGACGAAGCCGGCCAGCGTGCCCTTCAGGATGACGGTGATGACCGTGCCGGGGATGGAGACGGCCAGGAACGCGCCGGTGGCGGGATCCAGAAGCGCCATCACGCTGAATACGAAGCCCAGGAACGCGCCCGCGCCGGCCCCGCACAGCGCCGCGCCCACGATGATGGGCGTCAGGGACAGGGTGATGGGGAAGAAGCCGGGCTTGATGAACTGGGTGATCACCTGGAGCACCACGATGACGGCGGTGAGGACGGCTAAAAGCACCAGTTTCCTCGTTTTGACAGAGTTTGCGTTATTCATTTTACCATTACCTCCTGCTGTCGCTCCCTTGCGCCCCGTTCTGTCGGGCGGGGGATGGGGGATGCGGCGCAATATTGTGCCCCGTCTCCGGGGCCTTTATGATTATAGCGTGTTAAACGGCAGAAATCAAGGGGAAACAAAAAAATACCGCCCTCTCACCCCGGCGGGGGGTCCGCCGGAACCCGGCGGCGGGGGAGCGCCCTTAAAAGGGCGGGGAAAATACGCTTTCTTCTCTTTTGTGTTGACAAAAGAGGAGAAAGTAACAAAGAGGAGAAAAGCAATGGGGCGGGAATCGCCACCCCGTCCCATTCATATCCGCGCGCCTTGTTACGTATGGATTAATCGCCTAACTCGCTAATCGCTCACCGTGCTATCCATGAGGCGTGATGTCCTCTTTCGCGCTGCGCTGGTGCGGCGGGTAACGTGCGGTGTTCGAAAACATCGTTTCTGTTTCCGTACGGGCCGGACACCCGGCCGGCCCGTGTATTGACTTCCTGAACATCTTCCCTTAAACGCTGTAGGGGCCGCCTCTCCAGGCGGCCCGCCGAATTTCCGGCGCACCGTCGTTTAAAACAGCACGGATGGAGGACGCGCGGATCTCATTGAGCTAATGAAAAATCCCGGGCATAGGTTTTTTCGCCCGTGTCGATCTCTACACGGAGCGTATAAGAATTTTGCGAAGGAGCATCCGCGTCTGATTCTGATAATGGGATCGAAAATAAAAGAATATAGTCGTTGCCCTCTTCCATAGTTTTGCTTGTTAATTGAATCGGTTCCGTATAAGCGGTATGATGCTCCGAATATATGTCACCTTTTTGCAGCGTGCATTTTGAAAGCGTTACATTTTGGGCATATGCAGCGTTGTACTCGACAGCAATAAATCCGCATCCATCGCCTGGGGTAATCATATCTCCGGCTTCGGTCTGATACTCATAACAAAAGGCCGCGTTCACCACGCAAAAAGTAAATTGGTCTGTTTCCCATGTTGTTCCGATCTTATACATTCCTTTGGGAGCGGAAAAGGAGAAGGGGAGCGACCTTATCAGCCGCGGGATCCCCCATGTTATAATAAGCGCAAAACAAGCCGCGACAGCCGTCCACTTGACCCAGGCGGCCTCTCTGCTCCTGTTTTCCTTCCCGGCAGATTTAGCCGCAGTCACGAGGCCGCCGTCCAGCTCGCCCAGGACCTCAAAGAAGTCCTCCTTTTTCATATCGCAAACCCCCTTTCTGTCAGGTATATCTTCAGCTGCTTTCTTGTCCGCTCCAGCGTCTTTGATACGGTCCCCTGCGGCATACCGCTGTCCTTTGCGATTTCCGCCACTGAGTCCGCGTACCAATAGCGGCGTACAAAGATACGCCGTTTGCTTGCTGAAAGGTTTCTCACAAACAAATCAATAGCCTTTATCAGCTCCTGCCTGTCGACCGTTTCCTCCACATCGTCAACGTCTGAAACGCAGTCGGTCAACTCATCTAAAACAAGCGATATTTCACCGCCGCCCCGCTTCCCGGCGCGCCGGTGCTTATACCTGTTAAAGGACAGGTTCCGCGTGATTTTACCGAGGAACGCCGCCAGCTGGGCGGGCCATTGTGTGGGCATGGCGTTCCACGCTTTCAGGTATGTATCGTTAACACATTCTTCCGCGTCCTCGTCACAGTTTAATATGTTCCTTGCTATGGCTTTGCAGTAATGACCGTATTTATCGGATGTTGCTTTTATGGCCTGCTCATTCCTGTCCCAGTAGAGCCGGATGATCTCTCCGTCTTCCATGCAAATCCTCCTTTCACCTATATATACAACTTTTTTTCGGAAATCTGACATTTATCTATAAAAATTATATATCTAAAATATTTTCTTTTAACGCCGTAGGGACCGCCTCTCCAGGCGGCCCGACGCACGCCGAATTCCCGCCGCGTTCCGTATACCGCACCCCGTACGGGCCGCCGCCCTCGGCGGCCCACGTATCAAATCCCTGACACGCCCCGCCTCCAAAAAGGTTGCGGCTCCGCCGCCATTAAAAATACGGGCCGCCTGGAGAGGCGGCCCCTACAAGGTTGATTGAAGGATTTCCGGGAATTCGATACACGGGCCGGCCGGTGTCCGGCCCGTACAAGGTACGTGCGGGCGTTCCCCGGGGTTCTCCACATAGGGGCCGCGGCCCCTGTGTGGTCGTTTTTAAAAGGTGGGGTCCAGGGGAGGGAAAAAACGAAATCCCACCGAGTGACGGCGAGCGCCCCCGCCAACCTTCCCCCCTTTCAACAAGGCGGGGGCGCGAGACACGGCGGCGGCAACGCTTTGACGCCGCCGCAATTTGAGCGACCGGCCCCGAGCGGGGCCAGCGCGGCCCGGAAAGCCCGGACAACAGCGCGCCACGAGGCCGCAGGGGCCACGCCGGGGCCGGGCGCGGAAACGCCCGCGCGGGGGGGCGCGCCAGCCGACGCCGGGCCGCACACCAACCCCAACACCGCAGAGAACGGCCCGGCGGCGCGGGGGGGAACCGCGCGGGCAACCGCTTTTTGCCCTCCAACGAGTGTGGTTTGCTCCGTATAAAGAAGCAATAATAAGCATCTGACAAAGTACTGACGAAGTATATATGAGGCCCGCTCCGCCCCTGTTTTTCCACTATATGCGGGGGTATCAGAGTGGTATGGAGCGGGATTTGAGCGGGCACCTACAACATCTTGTGGGGCGCTGGCTTGACAAATCCCGCATGTTGTGCTATACTGTGTATGCTATACTGGGAGAGGAGCAACCCGGTGTAGCCCTCCTACGATAGCCCGGGGCCTTTCCACAGCCCCGGGCGCTTTGCGTTTCCACGGTTTTTCCACGGGTTTTCAACGGGTTTTCCACATGGTGATTGATGCAGGGCGTGAATCAATGCGGGGGCCGGTTCCCCGCAGAGGCCAGCCCCCCGCCGCCGCCAGCGTCAGCGGGCGGGCCGGGACGGGGCGCACGACCGGGGGCGCTCGCGCACACGGGCGGGCGCACAGGCCCGGAAAGCCCCCGGGGGTAGCCCGGGGGCGGCGGGGGGCGGTCACTTGTAGGGATACCATTCGCCCGCGTAGTAGTCCGCGACGTATTCGATGCACGCTTGTTCTACGTCCTCTTGCGTGCACACGCCCGGGTATACGTCGATGCCGTGGGCTTGGGCGTGGCACTTGGAGCAGAGCGTTATCAGGTTTTCGGGGAAGTCCGAGCCGCCCTCACCGCGCGGTACCACGTGGTGGATTTGCAGGGTGTCGTGGCAACCGCAGAGGGCGCATTGCCAGCCGTCGCGCCTGTAGACCGCCTTGCGCGTGCTGTTGGGAATGTTTGCTGATACCATGTTGTTTACTCCTTTCCGGGCCTCCTTGGGCCTCACGGGCCTTGGAACACGGCGAGTCAAGGGCCGCTTTGCGGGGCGTAGCCTTTACCCTTGACCGACGTGTTACAATGGGACGTGGGGCAAAGGGGGAACTCCGACGCGCAAGGCGGGCACGGCGGCGAGGGCGTGCTATCAACGGCATGCACCCGAGCGAGGATTGCGAAGCAAGCGGAAAGCTTGTGTTTTTAAAAGGTGGGGTCCAGGGGAGGGAAAAAACGAAATCCCTCCCCTGGTTTCTTTTCCTCTTTTGTTGCCTTTTCTCCTTTTGGAAATC
>CANRMY010000062.1 GCA_947631845.1 uncultured Oscillospiraceae bacterium
AGGCGGATAGCTGAGATCCAGGACTGGATGAACAACTATCCGCGTAAATCTTTGGGTTGGATGGCGCCATTGGAGATGTAGTTATTCTCGGTACGATTGTAAGTCTGATTGTTATAGGTAGCATAGTTCATAGGAATGTTGCCGGGGCGGGAAGTAGAAGGAGCATTATTAGGAGCTATAACAACACGATTATTATCCCAAGAGATATAAGATCTTGAAGGAGCACAAGAAGAAAAATAGGAATTAGAAGGAACGTTTGGGTATTTGGACCCATAGAATCGACATAGTTGGAATAACCATCACTAAAAATCTCAGCAACATGCTTATCATTAACATAAAAAGTGTCACCACAATACTGGCACTGACATACATAATCATAGTGCAACAAATGAGAAACATCTTCCCAAAAGTTAACTTTACGGAGATATGAATTAGCCGTATGTAAATGGGTAGGAGACTCCTCACAATAGTCAGGCGAAACGAAACCAACAAAATCATCAAACCAATCCGGTGTACCAGAACCGAGAATCGAACCCAAGAAACTTTCACCAGTATAGGTATATCCCTCACCATCAGCACAGGCGGAAACAGAAAAAAGACAAAAAACGGGATTTATTGCTGTCCGTCTCGTCCGGTTCGACAAAACGGAGGTAATTGAGCAGCACACCGGCGAAAACCTCGCCGATCGAGGTATCCTCCTCAAACATGGCGTGAGCAAAGGCGTTGGCGCGGGCGTCGCGCATCTGCATTTCCACACGCACCCAGTGCCGGCCGTCCGTGTAACCACGCTCGGCGGCCTTGTCGTAAATACGCACCAGCAGCATACTTTTCATAGAGCCGATGACGGCGGACAGACCTTCAATGTTGTGACGGTAGGAGGATGTAACCTCGTGCGTCCTGAAGGGGCTTATGTAGAGGTGATTGTACACATCCGAACAGACGCGCTTTATATCCAAAACGCCTGAATGATCGTCATAGGCCACATCCAGACGCGCAATATTCAGATCATTGGAGAAGATGAAGTGGAAGAGATCGACCCACGGGTTTTTCAGAGTAGACATAGATTCAAAGACACGGCAGCCTTGACCGGACATGAAGACATTGACGCCCATGCCGCCGTTTTTTTCATTTCCACCGTCGTAGCAGACGGAAATATGGTCGTAGTAGAGACGCGATTTATATCCGTTTACGCCCTTATCACAGAGCGTAAAATTGCAGTGAGACAGGCCGAGAGCCTTGATAAGCTCTTCGGGAGAATGTTTCTTGCTGGTGAATGATAACCAGTCGAAGAGTATGACATTTTCATCAATGTTGCTTTCCATAAGAGCACCCCTAAAGTTTGATTGTAGATAGTGCACCCCTGTTAGTGAGGGGGTGCACCCTCCGGGGAGCGACCCCGGAGGGCTGGGATAAAGAGGAAACCTAATGAAAGGAACGATAGAGGTTGAGAATGGCCTTGACGTCGTTATCGGTCAGGCCGACAAGATCACCCTCGCCGTATTTGTTGATGCCCTCGCACAGGACAACACAATTACCGAGAATGACCTGGCCGTGGTACAGGACGCCGTAGAGGAACGATGCGAACTCATTGAACGGAAGACGATCCAGCAGGAAAGCGTCATTGACAACAAGCCTGAACTGTCTGGGAAGCATCATCGGGACAACAGTCTCAATGTACCCGCCAACAAGATCCTGAAGATCTGCCACATTCTCGCCGACTTCACCGGCGTACGGCTCACCGTTGGGAGGAATGATGAGAACCGTCATCACTCATAGATGTCCACGGTCTGGACACGACCGTACTTGTCAAAGAAGACGCGCAGCCGGTCGCCAGGCTGAAGACCCTCCCAGGCCGCGGGGGATGTACACTTCAGCTTGTCCGCCTTGAGACCAAAGGGATGATGATTCTCCGACGCGTCGGCGGGCTGGCAGAGAACAAACATGTTGCAATACTCCACCATGTCCCCGCTCTGAGCCTTGAACTTACCGTACTGCCCGCCAACAAAGACGTACCCGGTAAAGCTCGTATCGACCTCAAAAGTGGTATTCTTGTCCATTCACGGACTCCCTTCCGGGGCATTGCCCCATATATAAAAGTAACAGGCGGATCGGTAATCAGCCTGTCCAAATTCATTTTACAATCTGCCCTGAGAAGTTTTTTGAAAAAGGGGCAAAATAAGGGTTGCAATTTGGAATTCGCTCTGGTATAATATCTAAGCCCTGAAAAAGGGATTACGCACACGCGGGGATGCCGGGTCATGTGCCGCGAGGTTGGCACGGCAGGGGATCCGCGTGGAGGGTAAAAACTAAATTTTAAAAGGAGAACACAAAATGGCAGTCGTATCCATGAAACAGCTGCTGGAGGCCGGCGTACATTTCGGCCACCAGACCCGCAGATGGAACCCCAAGATGGCGCCCTACATCTACATGGAGCGCAACGGGATCTACATCATCGACCTTTCCAAGACCGTGAAGAAGCTGGAGGAGGCCTACAACTTCGTCCGTGAGCTCTCCGAGAACGGCGGCACCCTTCTGTTCGTGGGCACCAAGAAGCAGGCCCAGGACGCCATGCGCGAGGAGGCCGAGCGCGTAGGCATGTACTACGTCAACGCCCGGTGGCTGGGCGGTATGCTCACCAACTTCAAGACCATGCGCACCCGCGTGGACCGTCTGGCTCAGCTCAAGCGTATGCAGGAGGACGGCACCTTTGACATGCTCCCCAAGAAGGAGGTCATGAAGCACCTGGGCGAAATGGCGAAGCTCGAGAAATATCTGGGCGGCGTCAAGGAGATGAACAAGCTCCCCTCCGCGCTCTTCATCGTGGATCCCCGCAAGGAGCGCAACGCCATCGCCGAAGCCCGCCGGCTGGGCATCCCCATTGTCGCCATCGTTGACACCAACTGCGACCCCGATGAGGTCGATTACGTGATCCCCGGCAACGACGACGCCATCCGCGCCATCCGTCTGATCGCCTCCACCATGGCCAACGCCATCCAGGAGGGCCGTCAGGGCGAGGACGCCGCCGAGGCCAAGGCCGAGGCTGAGGCTGCCGCCGAGACCCCCGCCGCAGAGTAAGACAGGAGGACGAATGATATGGCTATTACCGCCGCAGATGTAAAGAACCTTCGCGAAATGACCGGCGTCGGCATGATGGACTGCAAGAAGGCCCTGGCCGCCACCGACGGAGATATCGATAAGGCCGTTGAATGGCTCCGCGAGAAGGGCCTTGCCGCCGCCCAGAAGAAGGCCGGCCGCATCGCCGCCGAAGGCGTGGCTTACGCCGCCGTCATTGACGGCGTGGGCGTGTGCGTCGAGGTCAACGCCGAGTCCGACTTCGTGGCCAAGAACGACGTGTTTGTGGACTACGTCCATCAGGTGGCCGCCGTGGTGGCCAAGGACGCCCCCGCGGATCTTGACGCCCTGATGGCCTGCAAGTACCCCGGTTCCGAGCTGACCGTCAAGGAGGCTCAGAACGAGAAGGTGCTGGTGATCGGCGAGAACATCAACGTCCGCCGCTTCGCCCGCTTTGACACCGGCGTTTCCGTCGCCTACGTCCACATGGGCGGCAAGATCGGCGTCATCGTCAATCTGGACACCGACCTGCCCGCCGAGAAGGTGGAGGCCGTGGGTAAGGACGCCGCCATGCAGATCGCGGCCCTCAACCCCCGCTTCTGGGACAAGTCCCAGGTCACCCAGGACGTGCTGGACGAGGAGAAGAAGATCATGATGGCCCAGATGGCCAACGATCCCTCCATGGCCAGCAAGCCCGAGCAGGTGCGCGAGCGCATCGTCATGGGCAAGCTCAACAAGTTCTACGCCGAGAACTGCCTCCTGCAGCAGGAGTTCGTCAAGGACAACTCCGTGTCCGTGGAGAAGTATATCGCCAACACCGCCAAGGCTCTGGGCGGCTCCATCACCTTTGCCGGCGCCGTCCGCTTTGAGAAGGGCGAGGGCATCGAGAAGCGCCAGGACGACCTGGCCGCCGAGGTCGCCAAGCTGGTCAAATAAGTCCGATCCCATTTTCATCCCCGGAGAGTTTTCTCCGGGGATTTTTTAAATTTACAGAACCTTGTTATTTTGTACTCGACAAAGCGGGAAAAAATGTTATAATAGAGAAGAACGATCCTAATTTATCCGGAAAGAGGTCAACGCAATGAGCGACTACATCCTTCTTACCGACTCCTCCTGCGACCTGCCCCCGAAAATCGCCGAGGAGCTGGATATACAGGTGCTGCCCCTGAAGGTGAACCTGAACGGCAGGGAGTTCCGCAACTATCTGGACGAGCGGGAGATCCCGTCGGGGGAGTTCTACGCGGCCCTGCGCGCCGGCGGCGCCGCCTCCACCAGCGCCGTGAATCCCAGCGAATTTGTGGAGCTGATGACGCCCTATCTGGAGCGCGGCCTGGACATCCTCTATGTGGGCTTCGCCACGGCCCTGTCCAGCACCTGCCAGAACGGCGCGATCGCGGCGGAGGAGCTGAAGGAGAAATACCCGGAGCGTAAGATCTACGTGGTGGACTCCAAATGCGCCTCCATGGGCCAGGGGCTCCTGGTGTACCTGACGGCGCTGAAAAAGCGGGCGGGCCTGGAGCTGGAAACGCTCCGGGATTACGCCGCCGCCACCGCCCCCCGGGTGGTACACTGGTTCACCGTGGACGATCTCTACTTCTTAAAGCGCGGAGGCCGCGTCAGCGCCGCCACCGCCGCCGTGGGGACGCTTTTGAACATCAAGCCCGTCCTCCATGTGGACGACGAGGGGCGGCTCATCAACATGGCCAAGGCCAAGGGCAGAAGGGCCTCCATCAAGGCCATTTACGAAAAGTGCGCCCAGACCGGCGACGATATCGCCCACCAGCACGTTTTCATCAGCCACGGCGACTGCCTGGAGGACGCCCGGCTTCTGGCGTCCATGGTACAGGAGAACCTGCACCCCCTGGACGTGACCATCAGCCCCGTGGGCCCCGTCATCGGCGCCCACTCCGGCCCCGGCACCCTGGCGATCTTCTTCCTGGGCGACGTGAGATGATCCCATCGGACGCCCCTCCCCTCCCCCGCCCTCCTGGCGGGGGATTTTTACGCGCCAAAACGTTCCCGCATGGGTGCCAACAAGCAAAAGAAGCCCCCGGGCCGAGGCCCGGGGGCTTGGAAAGCTTAGAGTTTCAGGGGAGTACGTTCAGAGGTTACGCAACAACCTTGACTGCGGCAAAGTGAGTGGGAGTAACGCTGTTGTTCTGCGCCCAAGCGATGACGATATAATCGCCAACGGAGACATAGGTCGTCATGGAATTGTTACCGACATTGGTAGTTGTGACCTTGTCAAAGGCACTGGTCGTGCTGCCTACATAGACGTTTGCAGAACCACCACCCTTAGATACCCAAAGGACATGCGACGCAGCACCAAATGCAGCAGCTTTAACTTCGACAGCGTTAGCAATCGCACCCTCCAGAGCATCCTTAGGAGTACCGCTCTGGGTGGTGTCGGCTGTGTACAGAGCAATCTGACCGGTGATCTGCTTGCTGTCAGATGTAAGACCGATGGTCCAAGTAGAATCCTTATACTTAGGAGGATCGGGCTTCTTCACGGGATCGTTCGCATTGGCGGTATTCTCATTGTCGATCATGTAGATCAGGCTGATGTAGCCGTTGGCGTCCAGCTGGAACCAGATATCGCAGTTCTTCGCATACTGATCAACGTTCAGCAGGCTCAGCGCGTTTTTGGTCACACCGCCGGTGGTGGGATTCACCAGGTACACCACGCAGTCGGCGGCCACGGCGTAGGGAACGTCACCGCTATTGGGCGCGGGCGTGTTATTATTGTCGTTGCGTATGGGGTTGTAGTAATTGGTCAGTACGCCGTCGGCATAACCATAATGATCCTTCGAGATCTTGAAGCTGCCGTTATAGGGCTTTGCCATACCTGTGTTCACAGGAGCAGTCGTGGTGTCCATCATATAGACGTCGCTGTAGCCCTCGCCGTTGGTCCAGTTGGCATAGGTGTACAGGCCGGACTTGGACAGAGGATTATTGCTGGTCAGCTTCACCTGGAGCTTCTGGCCGGACTTGCCGTCGATGATGGCGGGATAGGTGAAGGTGCTGGCGTCCACGTCAACGAACTGATCGTTGGTGATCAGGTAGGCGTAGTTCACGGTGTTGATGGTCTTGGGAGTGCTCTGCTTCACCGCGTTCAGCACCAGCACGTACTTGGCGACCTGTCCATCATTGGCAGCCTTGGGCTCGCCGGTGATGGGGTCAATGTCAAAGGCGGTGACAGTCACGTTCTGCAGATCGTTGGCGGACCCGCCAGTGAGCTGAGCGCCGGTGACAGAGGTCATGTTGGGGATGTTCTTGAAGCCGGTGTAGACCTTGTAGCCGGTCATGTTGTAGTCGTTGGGAACGTTCAGCGTGACGTTATTGGGGGCGTATTCGGCCACGAAGAACACGGTGGTGTCGTCTACCAGAGTGCCCTTGGCGATGGCGGTGTTATCGCCGCGGACGGGATCGTCATTGACTGTGAGCGTGGTGTCGTAACCCTTGCTCAGGGCGGCGGGACGGCCGGAAACGATGGTGTTGTCCTGCAGGGCGATGGAGCTGATCAGATTGGTCTGGTCAAAGACATAGTATTTGCCGGTGGGAACGGTCGTATAGTGCACCAGTACATTCGCGCCAACACCCGCCGTATTCGTATAATAATACGTGGCATCACTGAGCCCATTTGCAGTCGTATTCAGGCTGGTGAAGGGTGCGCCGGTGGTAGGCTGGCCGACGTCGATGGTGGTCTTAGTGCCGTCAGGCAGCAGGATGGTGTAGGTCAGGACCCACTCATTGATGGACAGCTGCTTGGTCTCGGCGCTCAGAGTCACGCCGTAGCCGGGGGCGTTGGTGACAAAGGTGTAGTCAAGGACATTGCCCTGGCTGTCCAGCGTCAGAACGGCGGTCTTGCCGATGTCATCTTGGTCGATGCAGTTGCCGCTGAAGGTGTAATCATAGAAGTAGCGGGCGCCAGTGGTGGTCACGAAGCCCACGACACGCTGAGCGGAGCCGGGGGTGACGCCGGTACCGGTGGAATCGTTGTCCTTGATGATGCTGCCGACGGTCACGGTCGCGGAGCCCGGAGTGAAGGGACCGTAGCCGGCAGCGTCGTCCTCAGTGACGATGGTAGAGCCGGCCAGAATATTGGTGTCCTTTTTGGTCAGCAGATGCACGCCCAGAACCTGGCCCACGGTGTAGCCGGTGCCTTCCACATCAACAGTGGCATACTGGCCGTTAGTGCTCCCGGGGAGGGCAGTTCCAGTGCTGCCATTGGCAGTGGTGTTGCTGTACACGGTCACGGTAGCGCCGGCCTTGCGGATCACATGCTGATTAGGATCGAGCACGGCGTCCCAGGTAGCGGTGACCTTGGCCAGGAACTCATCCACGAACACGAAGATGTACTTGGGGTTCTTGGAACTCTCAGTGCCGGAGAAAGCGGGGTTGAGATACACCATGGTGTGCCGGCCCTCGTGGCCAATCTTGTTCACAGTGTCGGTGGCCTCAAAGGGCATCGCGTCGTCGGCCAGCTTGGTGTTGCCGTTGCCCAGGTTCTTGTTGTCCTTACCGTTGGTGTAGGTGATAGCCCAGTGCTCGCCGTCGATGCCAAGTTCATGGCACACGTCGCACTCGGTCACGGCGTCCCAGGTCTGCCACAGCATGGGATAGGGGACGGCAGCGGTCAGCGTGTTTTTCACAGCGGGTACGGGATAGGTGAAGACCACGTTGGTAGTCTTAGCGGTGCCGCCGTAGGGAGCGCCCCAAACATCAATCTTGTGGTCGGTAGCGGCCACTTCCTCTTCATACACCAGAGATTTGTTGAGAGTGCTGTTGGGATTGTTGGGATTGATATAGGGGATGTAGTCCTTCTCGGAATCGCTCCAGGTGACGCGCTTGGCCTGGGAGGCCTTCCAGGTCATCTGAGCAACTTCCTGACGCGGGCTGGCGGTCGTAGTATCCAGCTTGCTCTTGAGGCCATCGGTCAGCTTCAGACGGGTGGCGTCAGCGGCAATGTGATCCTTCCACTCCTTGCCCTGATACTCCTTGTTCATGCCGTAGCCCACGGCGCGGAGCAGCATGCACAGGACGTCAATGTTGGGGATGTTGCGGGTGGGATCGAAACGGTCTTTGCCCTCGGCGTTTTTAGCGCCAATGCCGACGATGATGCCCTTGTTCGCGCAGTAGCCGATGTAGCCGGCCGCCCAATCTGTGGCTTTCACATCGGTGAACGTTTCTGCGGCAAGGTTGGCGTAGATGCCGGAGTTGTCCTTGCCATAGCCGGCGGTGTCACCGGTCAGCAGGCGATAGACGATCGCGGCCATCTCCTGACGCTGGATCCCATCGGTGGGCTTGAAATTGCCATTGGCATCGCCCTCCATGATCTTCCAGGTCTCCAGAGTCGTGACAGCAGTCTTATAGTCGTCGCTGATGCTTGTGTTGTCTTTGAATTCCGCAGACGCAGGCAAGACAAGCGCGCCGACTACCATGACTACCGCCAAGACCAGGCACAGGGTCTTCTTCAGAGTCTTCATGTAGTGTTTCCTCCTTAATAACATCGTAAAGCATCTAAAGTATACGCCTAAGTATGCGCAAAAAGTAAAAAGTATTAAATCAAACGGTATTTTCCGAACAATTTCCCCGTTTTTCAAAACCCGCTGTGTCTTGCGCGTGTATTTGTATTTATCTGGAAAAAATTTGACAAAAAGAGATCTTCCATGTTATAATAAAGATTTAACCACTATAGATTTTCGCGCCAAAAGGGCGATTTTGGCGCGCGCGGGGCAAAAAACAGCGGCTGCCGCAAGGGCAGCCGCTGTTCAGCTGTAGATCCGTGCTATTCTTCCGGGGAGGTGTCGGGGGCGTCGGTCTCCGGGGGCGCCGTCTCCGGCGGGGTGGTTTCCGGAGGGGTCGTCTCCGGGGGCGTACTGTCCGTCGTGTCCGTCGAGGTGTCGGGCGAGGTATCCGGCGAGGTGTCGGGCGGAGGGGCCACGGGGGTATAATAGAACTCGGCCACGTTATCCTCCGGCTCCTGGCTGACGGTCAGCGTCACGGTGGCGGGGCCGGTGAGGATATAGCCCTCCACTTCCGGGGCGGTGACGGTGACCTCGCGGCCCACGGTGCTGGTGCCGGCCTCATTCTCATAGAGGATATTGACACCGCCGTACGCATTGACGGCGATGCCGCGGGCGTAATAGCTCATGGGCTCCACGCCGGGAACAGGCGGCTGGTAGGTGTTGGCGGGGACGGAGAAGTCCTTGATGGGCAGGTCCTCGTGGATGGACGACATGAGGGCCGCGAAAATGGTAGCCGCCGGGTTGCCTTTGACGGTGATGGGCTTGGGATAGGGGTAGCCGGTCCAGATGGCGGCCACGTAGTAGGGGGTGAAGCCCACAAACCAGCGGTCCTTCTTGCTGTCGGTGGTGCCGGTCTTGCCGCCGAAGGGCATACGGCCCTCCTTGGTGGTGACCTTGATGCTGATGGTGCCGATGGTGGGGGCGTCCTTGAGCATATCCGTCATCCAGTAGGCGGTGACGGGGCTGATGACGCCCTCCGTCTCCGGGACGTTCTCATAGATCAGGTTCCACTCGGAGTCGTAGATCTGGGTGAAGGTGCGCGTCTCGATGAACTGGCCCTCGTTGGGGAAGATGCCGAAGGCCTGGGCCATCTCCCGCACCGTGGCGCCGTAGGTCAGCTGGCCCAGGCACAGGGGGGCGTAGTCCATATCCCTGGGATCCAGCTCCATATGCAGCTTCTCCGTGAGGAAGGCGTAGGAGGAGGCGGGGGTCAGCATATCCAGCACCTGGGCGGAGACGCGGTTGTAGGACTTGGACAGGCCCCGGCGGATGGTGACGATGCCGTGGGTCTGATTGTCGTCGTTCCTGGGCATCCAGCCGGGCTTGCCCTTAAGCTCCGTGGCGCCGTCGTCGATGAGCGTGTCGGGGGTGATGAGGCCGTAGTCCATGGCCGGGGCGTATACCGCGATGGGCTTGATGGAGGAGCCGGGGGGCCGGCGGGTCTCGGTGGCCATATTGAGCCACAGGTTGCCGGTCTTCTCCCCCGCCTGACCGGCCAGGGCCACGATGTTGCCGGTGTAGGGGTCGGTGACGACCACGGCGGACTGGAACTGCTGGCTCCCGTCGCCCTTGGCCTTCAGGCTGTCGATATATTCCCTGTTCCCGTAATACTGGTCCACCTTGGCCTGGACCTCCGGGTCCATGGTGGAGTAGATCTTGAAGCCTCCGGTGGCCAGCAGGGTCTTGGCCGCCTTGACGGTGACGCCCCTCTGCTCGGCCAGATATTCCGCCACATCCTGGCGCACCGTCTCGTCGAACCAGGAGTAGATGGCGTCGGTCTGGCCTTCGGTGTCGCCGTTGACGAAGTGGAGCTCCTCGGCCTTGGCCGTCTCGTACTGCTCCTTATCGATGTATCCCTGGCGGTACATCTCGTAGAGGATCGTCTCCTGGCGCTTCTTGTTGGCCTGGGGGTGGTAATAGGGGTTGTACAGGGAGGGGTTGTTGGTGATGCCCACGATACAGCAGATCTCGGCCAGGGACAGGTCCTTGACCTCCTTGTCGAAATAGTACCGGGCGGCGTCGCCGATGCCCCGGGACTCCCCGTGGCCGAAGTTGACCACGTTCAGGTACCACTCGATGATCTCCCACTTGTCGTATTCCTTCTCCAGCTGGAGGGCGGCGAAGATCTCCGTCAGCTTCCGGCGCACGGTGTTTTCGTTCTCGCCGGTGACGTTCTTGCGGAGCTGCTGGGTAATGGTGGAGCCGCCGAAGGTGCTGTTGCCCAGGAACATGTGGAGGAAGGCGTTGGCGGTGCGGGCCCAGTCCACGCCGTGGTGCTTGTAAAAGCGCTGATCCTCGATGGCCACCAGCGCGTGCTCCATGTCCTTGGGGATCTCGTCGTAGGGCACCCAGTACATGAAGCCGTCCTCGCTGAAAATAGAGGCGGATTCCACCCAGCTGTCCGTTGTTTTGTCGTAGTAGTAGATGATGCTGGTCTCGTTGAGCTGGTACTCCTCTAAGGAGACGCCCAGATCCTCGCTGGCCAGATTGGTCTTGATGTAGACGGCAAAGATGCTGGCGAAGATAGCGCCGGTGGTGATGAAAATGAGCAGAAGGATCCCCACTGTCCTCAACGCCAGCGCAATGGCGCTGTAAATCGCGTTCGCTCCCGCCTTGGCGGTCTTTTTCAGGGCACGTTTCGTCTTATATTTCAAGCTGACACCTCACGATCCGGTGAAAACCATAAAACAGCTGTATTTTTGATTTTCTTATTCTACCACAAGTCGGTGTAAATTTGTAGCTTTTATTTGAACATTTAATAAATTTTCTCAAAACCGGGCAAAATAGAAGTATTCTTAAGAGGAGGACGATCCCATGAAAAGCAGACTGTGGATATTGCTGCTGGCTCTGACGCTGGCGGCGGCAACGGGCGTGGCGTCCATCGCCGCTTTGGCCAACTACGACGCCGAAACGGCCGGACGTGTCAGTGAGGATACCCTGAAAAAGGGCGGGTACACCCTGGCCGCGTACAACGGCCTCATCGGCGTCTTTGAGGGGGATACGCTTCTGATGACCGCCGATGTGCCCCTGGAGGGCCTGCGGGCGGTGGACAGGGAGCAGATCGCCCGGGGCATCGCCGTGGAAACCTGGGAGGAGGCCGTGAAGCTTTTGGAGGATTTCGGGGCCTGACGGCGGGGGATCTCCTCCCAACCGTGACGATTTTACCCAAAGCAAAAATTTCCCTTGATTTATGGGCCGGGATACGCTATAATGAGAGCAACAAAGAGAAGACGGAAGGGCGCGTCCAATGAGCGAGGAATACAGCGGCAACATCATCTCCATCAGCGATGAGGAGGGCAACAACTACGAGCTGGAGCACCTGGACACCATCGAGATGGACGGGGTCTACTATCTGGCCTTCCTGCCGGTGAACGACGGCAAGGGGGACGAGGATCTGGGCATGGTCATCCTGAAGACCGAGCGGGGCGAGGACGGCGACGACTATCTGGTGGTCCCCACGGACGAGGAGATAGACAGGGCCTACGACCTCTTTATGGAGGAGCTTTTCTCCGACGAGGAGGACGGCGCCCAGGAGTGACCCTTTAAATTCATACGGAACCTGATCTGTGAAGTGAGGGGCGGGTCTGTTTAAACCCACATCTCTTATAAGGGATGCCCACCTCTGATGCCGGTTCGCAGGCCTCCCGCTTGCCGTTCGCGAGTGGAAGTTGGAAGCGGTTAAGGACTCAGGGAGCAACCCACCTGCATATATTGTGCAGGTTATAAATGGGCCCGCCCCTCGCTTCACAGAAAGAAAAGGCAAAGGCGAAAGCCTTTGCCTTTTCTTTCTGTGAAGCGAATAATTCCACTGTAAGGGGGACCCTTACAAACCCTTCTTTCCGGGTCTTTGAAGCTTTTCCTGATCAAGTCTTTTCCCAGGTCTGGAAGGCGTAACGCAGGCCGGCGGATTCCCGCTCCTCTCCCCTGTCCGTGAGACGCCAGCCGGGAAGCGTATCCAGGGCCGGAAAAAAGGCGTCGTTGTCCGCCCGGGCGAAGATCCGCGTGACGTAGGCCCGCCGGCAATAGGGCAGGAGCGCCCGGTAAACGCTCTCGCCGCCGATGACAAAAACCCTCTCGTCCTGTTGGCATTTTTCCAGGGCCTCCTCCACGCTGTGGGCGGTCTCCGCGCCCTCCACGGTAAAGGAACCGTCCCGGGTCAGCACGATGTTCCGGCGGTTTTTCAGGGGCCGGCCGCCGGGGAAATCGGCCAGCGTCTTCCGCCCCACGATGACCGTGCCCCGGCCGGTCACCTCCCGGAAATGGCGCCGGTCCTCGGGGATGACCAGGGTCTGGGTGCCGTTTTTCCCGATGCCCCAGCCCGCGTCGGCGGCCACCACGAGCTCCAGATCGTCTCTCATATGGCCACCGGGATCTTCTCGTCAAACTCGTTGTACGTATACCCCTCCAGCTTGAAGCTGTTGCGGGTAAAGGCGTAAAAGTCGGTGACGGATCTGTCGATGATGAATTTCGGCGCGGGCTTCGGCTCCCGGGTCAGGAGCTTTTTCACGATGGCCACATGCCGGTCATAGATGTGGGCGTCGGCGATGACGTGGACGAGCTCGCCGGCCTCCAGGCCGGAGACCTGGGCGATCATATAGACCAGCACCGCGTACTGGACCACGTTCCAGTTGGAGGCGGTCAGCATATCCTGACTGCGCTGGTTGAGGATGGCGTTGAGCTTGTTGCCGGAGACGTTGAAGGTCATGGAGTAGGCGCAGGGGTAGAGGCCCATCTCGTGAAGATCGGCGTGGTTATAGATATTGGTCATGATGCGGCGGCTGGCCGGGTCGTGCTTTAAGTCGTAGAGCACCTTGTCCACCTGGTCGAACTCCCCCTCGGGGTAGATGTGCTTGATGCCCAGCTGATAGCCGTAGGCCTTGCCGATGGAGCCGTTTTCATCGGCCCAGCTGTCCCAGATGTGGCTGTGCAGATCCTTGATGTTGTTGGACTTGGCCTGCCAGATCCAGAGAAGCTCGTCCACGGCGCTTTTCCAGTAGGTGCGGCGGAGCGTCATGATGGGGAATTCTTTGGAGAGATCGTACCGGTTCACGATGCCGAATTTTTTGATGGTGTGGGCCGGCGCCCCGTCGGGCCACCGGGGCCGCACGTTGAGGTTGGTATCCCATACGCCGGAGCTCAAAATATCCCGGCAGTTGGAGATAAAAATGTTGTCTGCCCTGCTCATTTTCCCGTCCCCTTTGCGAAAACTGTTTGACAAATCCATTATAATAGTGTATCTTAATATTTGCAACAAAAAATATTTGCAGCGGTATCGAAGTGGTCAAAACGGGGCTGACTTGAAATGCGGTAGCCCAATTTCCGGGCCTGCCCTGATTTCCCTTGCCGCCGTAAGGCTTTCAATTTTGGGTTCGAATTTCTACGCCCGTTTTCTACGCTTTTTCTAACGTTTTTCTAACACCTTTCGTAGTTTCCTCAGCAGGTGTCCGCAGCTTTTCTAAATATGGAGATGTACCCAAGAGGCTGAAGGGTCCGCACTCGAAAACGAAACACCACTTTGGACAGCTCCCTCCGAAAAGTCTTGATTTTACAAGGGTTTTCGGCTATCCTTGA
>CANRMY010000063.1 GCA_947631845.1 uncultured Oscillospiraceae bacterium
CACTACCATATTTTCTCTTTTCAGCCACCCATACGCCCGCTTACGCTGGGCGTGAGGTGGTTTTTTGACAGACTGAGGCCGCCTCACTCTCTTGTGAGGCGGCCCTTTTCTCTGCTTGCCAAAAAAACTTTAATCCTATTTTTCCGACAGTTTTTTACTGGATGCTCTCCACCACGGACAGCTTCTCGCCGCAGGCGTCCAGGACCGGCTGCGCGCCCACCACGCAGACGGCGGCGGTGTCGGACAGCTTGTCCAGCGCGTCGGCAAAGGCCAGCAGCTCCTCCGGCGCGGCGTGGAGCACCTGGGAGCGGAGCCGGCTCAGATCCGCCTGACCGCGCCCTGTGAAGTGGAGGATGGCGTTGAGGCCCAGCTCCTGGCGCGGGGTCATGATGGGCTCAAGACTGCCGATGGTGGAGATGATGAACCTGTCCAGCTTCTCCCCGGAGGAGACGAAGTCCCGCAGGGCCTGCCCGCACCGGGCGAAGGCGTCCAGACTCCCGGCGCAGTGGGGATCGCGGAAGCTGGAGAAGCCCACCGTACCCACAAAGCTCACGTTCATGTTGACGCCGTAAGCGCCGCCCTTGACGCGGACGCTGTTCCACAGGTGATCCAGGGTCAGGATGTTGGAGGCCACCAGCATGGCGCCGGAATAGTCCATCCCGGCGTCGGAAAGCCGCAGCGCCCGGCCGGCAAAGCCGATGGCGGCGGGGATGGTGAAGCCCTCCGCCCCGTGGCTGTCGGCGGTGTAGACGGCGGGGGCACCCTTCTCCCCGTAGGGGAACATGCCGGTCACGTCCCGGAGCCACTTCTCCTCCGGCTCTCCGCTGACGGACAGGGTCAGCCGCGGCCGGATCAGGAGCTTTTTGCGCAGGGCGTCAAAGCCCGCCAACAGCGCGTTCCCCCGCTCCTCAAATTCCCGCTCCGTCCGTTGCAGGAACCGCAGCTGTCCGATGCCGCTCATGGCGTCGTCCAACGCGGCGGAGGGGAAGAGCGCGGAGGCGGCCCTGGTGACGGCCACGGCGTTGCCCGCGTTCATGGCCCTCTGCTCCAGGCCGATGCGCCCCTGGCGCAGGATGTTGTAAACGGCGGCGGGATCGTTGAAATCCGTGGTGAACAGGATCTCCCGCACCAGCTGAAGGGCCTCCTCCTTCCGCTCGGGGAGCACGGCCAGGGACACGGTGAATACCGGCGTCACCTTGTCCTCCCGGCCGGGATAGACGGCGCAGGAGACGGAAAAGCGCCCGATCTTCTCCCGGATCAGGGTGGCCGTCTCCAGGGCGGAGTGCTTCTCCGTGGCCAGAGCGCCAAAGAGCTCGCAGAGCGCCGGGAGCCTGGTCAGCTCCGCCGGGGTCAGGTCGTCGGCGGTGAAATGCATATCGAGATAGACGATGCCGCCCGTCTCCACATCGGTACGCAGCAGGGGCACGCCCCTGTATTCCCCCTTGGAATAGGGCTTGTCCGGCGTCTCCTCCGGGATATCGGACAGGGACAGCACGGGCAGGCTCGCCAACGCCTCCGGGCTGTCGCTCTGGGACTGGTGGCGGCGAAGCTCGCCAAACTCCCGGATGACACTCTCCGTCCGCTCCTGTGTCCAACTCTTTTTAACGGCCTCCAGCTGGGCCTTCTCCCGGGCCTGGCGCTCCTGGCCCACCGTGTTGGAGGGCAGCAGCACCACTCTGGCGGTGTGGGGATTTTCAAGGAACACCTCCTCCAGCAGCTTCTCGAACCAGCCCTCGTCGATCTTTTGCCGCAGGGAGGCGTACACCTGCCCGGAGCACAGGTTCTGGGCCGGGTCGCCGCCGTAGAGCCAGGATTCCAGGCTCAACATGGCGAACACCAGGCCCCTGGGCATCCGCCCGAAGTCCTTCTCCCGGTTGGCAAACTCCACCTCATTCAGGATGGCGTTCAGCTCCTTGTGGTCCAGGCCCCTGGCCTGCTGCCGGAGCACGTCGTAGACCGTCTCCACCAGCTCGTCCTTTTTGTCAAGGCTGGTGTTTCTGGCGGCCAGGAACAGGAAATTCTGCTGGATGCCGTCGTAGGAGTGGATGTCCACGTCCTGGGCCAGCCCCTTCTCCAGCAGGGCCTTCTTCAGGGGCGACTCGTTGGTGCCGCACAGCACCCGGGCCAGCACCGAGCAGGCGGCGGCCCGCTCCGGCTCATCGAACCGGCCGGTGACCCAGCCCTCGCCCACCAGCACCTTGTCCGTGCCGTCCTCCTCGGGGCCGATCTCGTAGACGGCGGTGACCTCGCCGGGGTGCACGGGCTTCTGCAGGGGGATCTCCGCGTCCACCCGGATGCGGTCGTAGGCGCTGAGGTAGGAATCCAGCTTCGCCAGCACCGCGTCGATGTCCATCTCGCCGTCCAGGAAGATATAGGCGTTGGAGGGGCTGTAGTAGCGGCGGTGGTTCTCCAGGTATTTCTCATAGGTCAGCTCCGGGATGTGCTCCGGATGGCCGCCGGACTCATAGCCGTAGCAGTTGTCCGGGAACAGGGCGCGGCACAGCTCATAGGACAGCACCTGGCCGGGGTCGCCAAACGCGCCCTTCATCTCGTTGAAAACGACGCCGTTGCGGACAAGCTCCCCCTCCGGATCATCCAGCTCATAGTGCCAGCCCTCCTGCAAAAAGGCCAGGGGGCTCTCCACGGACAGGGGGTGGAGCACCGCGTCCATATACACGTCGATCAGGTTCAAAAAGTCCTGGTCGTTCCGGCTGGACAGGGGGTAGAGGGTCTTGTCCGGGAAGGTCATGGCGTTGAGGAAGGTCTGCAAAGAGCTTTTGATCAGCTCCACGAAGGGCTCCCGCACCGGGTATTTATGGCTGCCGCACAGCACCGAGTGCTCCAGGATGTGGAACACGCCCGTGTCATCGGAGGGGATGGTCTTGAAGCCGATGGAGAAGGTCTTGTTGTCGTCGGGCCGCTCCAGCCACACCAGGTCGGCCCCGTTTTTCACGTACTCCATCCGGTGGAGCGTCGCCTTCAGCTCGGGGAGTTCCTGGGAAGTGCGGATCTCAAAGCCGTGCAGGTTCATGCCGTTTTCAAGTTTCATGGGTCTCGTCCTTTCCTGTTATTTCATTCTCCGCCTCGGCGCTGTCCGCCGGTTCGCCGGAGACGATCTCAAATTCCGTAAAGTCCGCCAGGGCGGAGTACAGCTGCTCCCGGGGATCGGCCCGGGGCGGCCGGGGACTCCCCTCCTCCGCCGCCGGGATCCCGGAGGCGGGATCCTCCGGCAAACCGGCAGTCTCCCCGCCGCCGGAGCCACCGTCCGTGTCCTCCGCCGGGGCGCCGTCCTGGGGGGCGGGCGCGTCCGCCGGGGCCGTCTCCGCGGCGCCGGTGCTCTCCAGGAGCTTGCGCAGCTCCTCATTGGCCCGGCCGGCCAGCGCCCTGACCCGCTCCATGTTGTCCCGCAGGCTGTCCACCAGCTCCTCCCGGTGGGTGACCATCACATCCACGGCCTGGAGGACCTTCTCCACATCCATATCCGCGATGGAGTCCACCAGCGGCATCCTCAGCATCTGCGCGCAGCTCTTCACCTTGGGATCGTAGTCGAAGCCCAGGGTGGGCGTGCAGGCGCGGGCGGCGAAGATCAGCGCGTGCAGGCGCATGGCCAGGGCCAGGCGGCCCTCCCCAATGATGCCCATCACGTCCAGGGGCGTATAGCTGCCGGTGAGGACGGTGGCGGGGGCGCGCATGGTCTCCTTCACGTCCCAGCACACCGGCTCGTCCAGCTTGGGCTGCATGGGGATCAGGATGATCTTGAAGCCGTAGCGCTCATAGATCCCGTCGCACAGGGCGGCGAACCGGTCGATATAGTCCGGCGCGCCGCTGATGGGCCGCACCGTCACGGTGACGAAGGGCCCCTCCACGCCGATGATGGAAAGCTCCCGCTGGGCAGCCGTGTGGCTGGGCTCCGGCATGGTGTACACCGGGTCGGCGCTCTCGATGAGATCCGGCCTTGTGACGCCCATATCCCGCAGCTCGGCCACGGAGTCCGGATCCCGGAGCACCACGCTGTCCACCAGCTCCACGATCTTCCGCACCCGCTGCCGGTTGGCCGCCTTCCGCAGCGGCCCCACGCCGTTGGCGTAGAGCATGGTCTTCTTCCCCATCCTGTGGGCCAGCCAGAGGACGGAGAGATAATAGAGCAGTGAGCGGGTGGAGGTGTTGTCCTGGAAAAGGCTCCCGCCGCCGGAGATGAGCAGCTCGCTCCGGCGCAGTGTCCGCCACACGGCAAAGGGGGAAAACCGCTGTACCGCCCGGCAGTCGTGCTTTTCCTGGGTGAAGGCGGGATCCTTGGAGAAGACCACGATCTCAATGGCCGGGTCGATGCCGTGGATGGCCTGGCACAGAGACTCTAAGATCGCCTCGTCGCCGAAGTTGTTGAAGCCGTAATAGCCGCTCAGCGCCACCCGCCGGGGCGGGCAGGCCTTTTCATAGACCTCCAGGGCGTCGGCGGCCATCCGGCTGACGCTGTAATTTTGGCACACCACCTGCCGCCCGTAGGCGGCCAGCCGCTCGTGATCGGCGCTCTCCAGGGTCAGCGCCGTGGTCACGTCGTCCAGAAGGGCCTGGCGGGTGACGGGGGGCATGCCCCGGCAGCAGAAGTTGGTATCCACGCCCTTCTGAAGCTTCTCCTCGTCAAAGAGGCCCATATAGCCCTCGTTGCCGGCCACCACCACGGGCAGGCCGGCGGCCATCGCCTCCAAAGCCGCCCGGGAGACGCCCACAAACACGTCCCCGGCGGCGCAGATCTCGTTGATATCCGTCCGCGACCCGGTGAAGATCAGGCATCTGTACCCGATCTTCAGGTTGATCTCGTCCGCCCGGCGGGACATCTCCTGGTACTGTTCGCCGTCCCCGGCGATGAGGACGCGCACCCCGGGCACCCGCTGGGCCAGGGTGGGCGCGATCTCTAAAAGCGTCTCCGCCGCCTTGGCTCTGTCCTCGTCCAGGCGGCTCACATGGACCGCCACCGGCGCGTCCGGGGGGATGTTGAATTCCCCGCGCACCCGCTCCCCCGACACCTCCGGGGAGAATTTCTCCGTGTCGATGCCGTTGATGGTGACGGTGATCTTTTCCCGGTCGATGGGGTAGTTGTCCGTCAGGTACTTCACGATGTCGTCGGAGACGGCGATGGTCCTGTCGCCCCAGTTGGTCAGATGCCGCAGCACAAGGCCGGGATCGAACACCCAGTGGGCGGTGGTGACCAGGGGGAAGCCCATGAGCTTTTGCAGGATCCCGCACACAAAGGCGGGGATACGGGCGTGGGCGTGGACAATGTCCGGCCTCTCCCGCTTGATCTCCCGCCGCACGATCCAGAGGGCCCGCGCCATAGCGAAGGGGTTGCGGGTGTGGAGCGGCGCCCGGACGTGGCGGATCCCGCTCTTTTCCAGCTCCCGCACATAGACGCCGCCGTTGGACAGCACCAGGACCTGGTGTCCCTGCCGGGCAAGCTCCCTGGAGAGCTCTACGATGTGGGTCTCCGCGCCGCCGATATCCAGGCCCATGGAGGCCATCAGAATTTTCATGAGTTACTCCTCTCGTCCACGTCCCATATGACCCCCGAGGTGGAGACGTATTTTGTAGTAAAGGTGACCTGCCCGTTGACGCCCAGCTCAAAGGTCCTGCCGGCGTAATACCGGTCGCCATTGACGGAGCCGTCGGCGGTGACGGTGAGGATGACTTCAACGTAGGTCTCCGAAGTCATATTCCGGATCTGTCCGTCCGTGGTGGACACGGCCTGGACGGCGGGGCCGGTCTGAATGTCCCGGATGACGCCCATATCCTCGCCGCTGTCCGACAGGAGGCGGTCCCCCTCCCGGAAGGCCCGGGCGGTAAACTCCCGCACCCTTTCCAGCCGGATCTGATAGGTCACCGGCACAAAACGGTCGTCGGAGACGTTGGCCTCGCCGCCGGAGAAGAACCGCATATACGCCATCACCGCCAGCGCCGCCGCCAGCAGCACCGCCAGGATATCCACGGCGCTGATAACGCCGAAGAGCCTGCCGCGCTCGTCCAGAAGCTTTCTCTTTTTCATTGGACGTCCCCCCTCTCTATATCCACGATGTACCCCTGGGCGTTGAGACCGGGGATGCGCACGTTCACCGGGAGGCCCACCTTGATGGTATAGCCGCCGTCCACGATGATGTCCGTATCCGTCTCGGCGGCCTGGGCCGTAATGACCACCGTGGCCGTCTCCTGGCCGGGCACCTCCACGGCGGCCAGCACGTCCCTTGTCTCGTCGCTGACCTCCTTGACCGTGGGGGCGACGGTGACGGATTCCACCGTCCCCATGCTGTACTTCTTGATCTTGTCCACCACCGGCGCGCCGGGCTTGATGCGTGAGGCGGCGCCGTTCTGGATACCCGTCAGCTCAATGGTATAGCGCACCTGTATCCTGGTCTGGTTCTCCCCGGTCAGGGCGCCGGAGGTGTCCCTGTCCCGGCTCAGAAAGAGCACCGCCCCGATGAGGAGCGCGATGATAATGAGCGCCAGGTCAAAGAGATTGAATATCCCGCGCAGACCCTTTTTCTTCTTATTTTCTTCCATGACGCGCCTCCCATGTCTTTCGGTAGATCTCCTCGATCCGCCCGGCGAAGATCCCGCCGGTGAACCGGGCCTCATATTCCCGCTTGGCCCCCAGGCCCAGCCGCTCCCGCAGGGCCGGGTCGTCCGCCAGCCTTCCGATTCTCTCCTTAAGCTCCTCCACATCCCTGGTCTTATAGAGAAGGCCGCTGACGCCGTCGCTGACCTGGTAGGGATTGCCGCCGTAATCGGAGGCGATGACCGGCACCCCCATGGAGAACCCCTCCAGCATGGCCATGCTGGAGGCCTCCGTCCCCCAGGAGGCGTTCAGCTGTACGTCCAGCACGCTGAGCACCGGGGCCACGTCGGTCTGAAAGCCCAGGAACACCACCCGGTCCCCAAGGCCCAATTCCGCGGCCCGCTTCCTGACCGTCTCCTCGCAGGAGCCCGTCCCGGCCACCAAAAGCTTCAGCGCCGGCTTTTCCGGCAGGAGCTTGGCCATAGCCTCCAGAATATCCGTGTGGCCCTTGTAATCCTCGATCCTGGCCACGATGCCCATGACAAAGTCCCCGGGCACGATGCCGTGCTGCGCCCTAAACGATGCGCACGCCTCCGGGGAGAGCCGCTTCACCGGCTCCACGCCGTTCATCATGATCTCGATCTTCCTCGCCGAGACGCCCGCGTCGGTCAGGTTCTCCGCCGCCGCCGGGGAGACGGCGATGATGGCGTCGGCGTAATGCTCGTTCAAAAGCTTGTTGGCCCACCGGCCGGGGCCTTTTTTCAGATAGGGCTTCACCGGGAAGGCCGAATGGCGGGTGAAGATCACCGTCTTCCCGCACTGTCTCCCGGCGATGCGCCCGATAAAGGACCCGTGGGTGTGGACGATGTCCGGGTCCACCTGCCGGATGAGCTTTTTCAGGATCCCCAGGGACGCCAGGTCCAGGGATCTGTCGGCGATGCCGTCCACCTCATGGACGGCGGCGCCCGCCGCCGTCAGGGGCTGTGTCAAAAGGCTTCCCCGCGGGACGGCCACGTGGGTCTCAAAGCTTGTCCTGTCGGCGTATTTCAGATAGTTGAGGAGCACCCGCCCCGCGCCGCCGATATTCGTGTCGGAGATGATATTCAGTACCCGGATCATTCTCTGGCCTCCTTTGTCACAAGGGCGTAGAGCGCCGCCGCCGCGCCCACCACCGTCCAGAACATCAGCTCCACCCGGAAGTTGTAAAACGAGTGATCCGTCATGCTCTGGGCGGCAAAGCCGGCGACGGACGCCATCAGCGCCGCTGCCTGCACCTTTGTCCGTTTATCCTTGGCCGCCGTCAGGGTCCTGCCCAGGCAGAGCGCCGCCGAGCAGAAGCTCCCCAGCAGGGCGAGGATGCCCAGGATCCCGTTTTCACAGAAGGTCTGCAAAAAGAGATTGTGGGAGTGAGGGGCGAAGACGGCGTTGAAGCTGTAGTGGGGATAGACGGCCTGGAAGGCCGCGACCCCCGTCCCGAAGCCGCTGAGCCAGTAGTCCTTCAGCATATTGAGGCACGCCATCCAGATGTACACCCGGTAGGAGGTGGAGCTGTCGGCCATATTCCCCACGCTCAGAAGCCGCGTCATGATGGAGTCCGGCAGGATCGCCAGAAGTCCCACGGCGCCGAGGAGCCCCAGGGGGATAAAGCGCCTGTCCATCAGCACCAGGAACAGCGCCGCGCCGATGGCCAATCCCAGCCAGCCGCCCCTGGACCAGGTCAGGACAAGGCACAGGAGCATCACGGCGGCGCCCAGGCCGTAGGCGATCTTCCCCCGCCGGCTTTCGGCGGTATAGACCCCCGCCGCCGCCAGGGGGATGATCAGAAGAAGGTACTCGCTGAGTACGTTGGGATTTTCCAGGGTGGACCAGACCCGCAGGGTGATATCGGAGAAATTCGTCTCGTCTATCCACACCAGGTTCCCCTCCACGCCGGTCACCGCCTGGGCCACGCCGCCCAGGGCCACCAGAGTGCCGGCGGCCGCCATCAGCCCCAGGAGCTTATCCAGCGCCCGCCGCTCCCGGCACACGTCCGGGACGGTCAGGGCGAACAGCGTGAAGGCCGCCGTCAGCAGGCCCGTGCGCATACTCTCCCGCACCGTCACCGAGAGGAGCGTGGAGCCCAGCTCCACCCCGGCGAAGAGAAGGATCCATTTTGTCAGGGGCGTGTGTACCGCCTCCCGCTCCCGGTGCTTGCCGTACACCAGGAAAAGTGAGCCGAAGGCCAGGAGCGCCAGCGCCAGCACCGCCATGGTGGGCAGGATGGGCCCCCAGAAGACCGCCAGGGCCACCCAGAAGTAGGCCCGCTGGGTGACGGAGCCCTCCAGCGCCCGGTCAAGCCGCACCGCCTCAAAGCCCCGGCACAGGCCCCTATGGGCCTTGCGGGCCAGGGCGGCCAGGACGCCCGTGCCGCCCCGCTCCCTTCGCGGAGGCGTGAAGAGGCGTGAGAGAAGGCTTTTTTGCCACTGGCGGTCGATCCATCCGGCCGCCGCCGTCAGCAGGCGGTAGAGGAGGCTCCCCTCCAGGATCTTTCTCATCTGCGCTCACCCCTTTCCCAGTTTGTTTTTCACAAGCCCGACGATACCCCTGGCCTCGTCGGTTTTCAGGCAGACGGCCAGAACGCCGTATACCGCCGCGCCCACGGCCGTGGGCGCCAGGAGCGTCAGGAGCTTCCCCACGCGCCCGTCCACGGCCCGCAGCGTCAGGTACGCCGCTCCCGCCATCAGGGCCGCGCAAAGCAGCTGTTTGGCCAGGTTCAGGAAAAACGCCCGGTCAAAAAAGCCCATGCCCCGCCTTTTCATGGGGACGGCCAGCACCAGGGCGCTGAGGGTGAAGGATACGGCGGAGGCGATGGCGATGCCCGCCACGTCCAGCCGGGGGGTCAGGAGCGTACTCAGGAGGATGTTGGCCCCGATGGAGACGATGCCGGAGAGCAGGGGGACGATCCCCGACTGCCCGGCGAAATACGCCCTGGACAGTACGAACTGCACGGCGTACCCCACCATGCCCAGGCTCATGAACCGGAGGGCCCGGGAGGTGATGCCGATGGAGAAATCGTCGAACCGGCCTCCCCCGTAAATGAAGGCCACCACGGGCCTTGCCATGACGAAAAGCCCCGCCGTCATGGGGATCACCACAAAGAGGGTCGTCCCCAGGGCCGCGCGCAGGGTCTCCCGCATTTTCTCCGGCCCGCCGGAGGCGTTCTCCCGGGAGAGGCGCGGGAAGATGTAGTTGGCCAGCTGGATGACGAAGATGCCGGCGATGACGGTGTAGAGGTTGAAGGCGTACTCGATGGCCGCGACCCCCGCCCCGCCGAAGAGCCGGGAGCCGAAGCGGGAGTTGATGGTCTGGTTGATGGGCAGGACCCAGGTGCTGACCATCACGGGAAGCAGGAGCTTCCCCACCTTGCGCATCTCCTGGTTGCGCAGGGACAGGGACGGGGTAAAACGGAAGCCCTTTTTCACGAGGGACGGCACCTGCACCAGCGCCTGGACGGCCCAGGAGATGAGGAACGCCACCGCCAGGCCGTAGATGCCGAAGCGCCGGTTGAAGGTGAAGTAATAGGCGATGACGAACACGTTGGAGATGAGGCTGATGGCCGCCGGGACGTTGAACTCGTCCAGGGACTGCAATATCCCCACAAAGGAGTAGGCCACCCCGGCAAAGAGCACCATGGGCATCATGATCCGGGTGAGCCGGGCGCACAGCGCCGCCGTGGGCGCGTCGTAGCCGTCGGCGAAAAGCCATGTCAGCGGGCCGGCGAAGACCGTCCCCAGCACCGTCATCAGGGCGCAGAGCGCGCACATGACGGTCATGAAGTTCCCGGCGAAGCGCATGGCGTCCTTTTTGCCGCGCTTCTCCATGACCTCCCCCAGCACCGGGATGAGGCACGCGCCGATGGCGGAGGAAAAGACGGTGTCGAAAAACACCCGGGGGATCCGGGAGGCCGTGAGGAAGGCGTTGGCCTCCATGCCGCTGCCGTAATTGACCGTCAGCATCCGGTCGCGCACCAGCCCCAGGAGCTTGCCGGCGAAGGTGATGGCCACCATCAGGCCCACCGTGCGGACCGCCCCTTTTTTCTTCTCCAACGCCTCTCACCTCTGTCTTTTTTCCGTTTATTCGTAAACATTTTGAACCAATTTTATATTTTAGCACATCTTGCGTAAAATATCAACCATGATACACCATCTTGTATAGGTATTCCCCGTAAATATTTTGTGAATTGTCCTCGCTCTTGAAAACCGGGGCGGTTTCTGGTATGATAGGGACAATACGGAAAAAAGGATGAATCGCTATGTTTGTAGACAAGGCTTCCATTGAGATCAAGGCCGGCAAGGGGGGCAACGGGGCCGTGGCCTTCCACCGGGAGAAATACATCGCGTCCGGGGGCCCCGACGGAGGCGACGGCGGCGACGGCGGCGACGTGGTGCTGATCCCCGACGCCAACATGTCCACCCTGATGGACTTCCGGTATAAGCGCAAATATACGGCCGGGAACGGCATGGACGGCGCGGGCAAGCGCTGCAGCGGCAAGCGGGGCGAGGACCTGGTGATCCGGGTACCCGTGGGCACGGTGGTGCGGGACAAGGCCAGCGGCGCGGTCATGGCGGACATGTCCGCCTGCGGCCGCTTCATCGCCGCCAAGGGCGGCTCCGGCGGCTGGGGCAACGCCCATTTCGCCACCCCCACCCGGCAGGCGCCCCGCTTCGCCAAGGCGGGCCTGCCCGGCCAGGAGCGGGAGATCGTGCTGGAGCTGAAGCTGCTGGCGGACGTAGGCCTGGTGGGCTTCCCCAACGTGGGCAAATCCACCCTCCTGTCGGTGGTCTCCCGGGCGCGGCCCAAGATCGCCGACTACCATTTTACCACCCTCTTCCCCAATCTGGGGGTGGTCTACGCCGGGGAGGGGCGCAGCTTCGTGATGGCGGACATCCCCGGCATCATCGAGGGGGCCAGCGAGGGCGCGGGCCTGGGCCACGACTTCCTGCGGCACATCGACCGGTGCCGGCTCATCGTCCACGTGGTGGACGCCTCGGGCCGGGAGGGCCGCGACCCGGTGGAGGATTTTGACATCATCAACCGGGAGCTGAGGGAATACTCCCCCGTCCTGGCGTCCCGGCCCATGATTGTGGCCGCCAACAAGTGCGACCTTCTGGACGAGGACTCCCGGGCGAACCTGGAGCGGCTGGAAAGGCATGTTAAGGAGGCCGGCATGGCCTTCTTCCGGATCTCCGCCGCCGCTCATCAGGGGACGGAGGAGCTGACCCGCGCCATCGCCTACCGGCTCACGGAGCTGCCCCCCATCGCCACCTTCGCGCCGGACTACGTGGAGCCGGAGGAGCCGGCGGAGCTGCCCGACCCGGAGATCAACCGGGAGAACGGCGTCTGGTATGTGGACGGCGGCTGGGTGGAACGGCTGGTGGAAAACGTGAACTTCGGGGACTACGAGTCCCGGATGTATTTCGACCGCACCCTGCGGGAGCGGGGCCTTTTCGACCGCCTGGAGGCGCTGGGCGTCCAGGAGGGCGACACCGTCAGCGTCTGCGGCATCGCCTTCGAGTACCGCCGGTGACCTGATACTGATCTGAAAATGGCAAAGCTCCGCTGACACCCCGCAAAAAGGCGGCGCGCACTTGACAATTCCTGTGATAAAGTTTAAAATGGTAAATAAGTGAGCCCTCGGCGGGCGGGGGCGAACCGCTCCGCCCGCCGCTTATGACCGAAGGGGGTGCGTCCTTCTGAAAAAGACCGTGAAAGTCCCTTCCGCCGCGCCGTTTTACGGGGCGGCGGCCGTGTGCGCTCTGTGGTGCCTCCTTTTGCCCCTCTACAAGCTGTGGCATTTTCTCCTGCTGCTGGCCGCCACTGTGGGGGCGTATTTTCTTTTCCGGGCGCTCTTCCCCGGCACGGAGAAGGTGGTGGACGTGCCCGAGCCGGAGCCGGAACCCACCGGAAATGCGGAGGTGGACGCCCTGACCCGGGAGGGCAGGCAGGCCGTGGCGGAGCTGCGGCGTCTGCGCGGCTCCATCCGGGAGCCCTCGGTCCAAAAGCGCGTGGACGAGCTGACGGACCTTACGCAAAAGATCTTTGACGATGTCGTCACCGATCCCCAGGACGTGCCCCAGGTCAAGCGCTTCGCCGGGTACTACCTGCCCACCACCATGAAGCTCCTGAACGCCTACGACCGCATGAGCGGCCAGGGCGTGGGGGAAAACGTCAGCGGCACTTTGAAGCGCATCGAGGACATCCTGGACACCACCGTTCAGGCCTACCGCAAGCAGTACGACGCCCTTTTTGCCAACGAGGCCCTGGATATCGAGACGGATATCACCGTGCTGGAATCCATGCTCAAGCGCGAGGGCCTGAGCGGGAAGGACTTCAACGTGTGAGGCTTCGTCTATGGGCGTATTATACCACATGTCAAAGTAAATGTCAAGCATTATTTTAATTATTTTTTATTATTTTTCAATCGGCATCCAACGTCACTTTAAAAGAAAGGGAGAAAGAACATGAACGAGCAGGAATATGTACCCACGCTGACCTTCGCCGCCGCCCCTGTGACCCCCGCGGATCAGCAGGCGGCCGCCCAGACCGCCGCCGCTCAGGCCGCCGCCGAGCCGGAGGCCCCCGTCGTCACCGCCACCCAGCACGAGGAGAGTCAGCTCTCCGAGGCGGAGCTGAAGGCGGTGGAGGAGTTCTCCAAGAAGATCGACATCACCGATTCCAACGCCGTTTTGCAGTACGGCGCGGCCAGCCAGAAGAACATCGCCGATTTCTCCGGCACCACCCTTGCCAACGTGCGCACCAAGGACATGGGGCAGGTGGGCGACATGCTCTCGGACCTGGTGGTGGAGCTGAAGGGCTTCAACTACGGTGAGGAGGAGAAGAAGGGCCTCTTCGGCTTCAAGCGCAAGATGGAGAAGCAGATCGCCTCCATCAAATCCCAGTACGACAAGGCGGAGGTGAACGTGGACAAGATCGCCGGGATGCTGGAGCAGCACCAGATCACCCTGCTGAAGGACGTGGCCACGCTGGATAAGATGTATGACCTGAACCTGGCCTACTACAAGGAGCTGACCATGTACATCCTGGCCGGCAAGAAGAAGCTTGCCGAGTGCGAGCAGGTGGAGCTGCCCAAGCTCCAGGAGAAGGCCCGGACCACCGGTCTCCCCGAGGACGCCCAGGCGGTGAACGACTACCAGAACATGATCACCCGCTTCGACAAGAAGCTCCACGACCTGGAGCTGACGCGGATGATCTCCGTCCAGATGTCCCCTCAGATCCGCCTCATCCAGAACAACGACACTCTGATGGTGGAGAAGATCCAGACGTCCCTGGTGAACACCATCCCCCTGTGGA
>CANRMY010000064.1 GCA_947631845.1 uncultured Oscillospiraceae bacterium
CCGCGCTGGTGCGGCTGTGATCGTGTAGTAATTGATAGCGTTGCTCCTGTTTTCGCACAGACATCCCCCGTACGGGCCGGACACCCGGCCGGCCCGACGCACTCCGAATTCCCATACGCGCCGCCTCCCAAAAGGTTGCGGCTTTGCCGCGTATTAAAATTGCGGGCCGCCTGGAGAGGCGGCCCCTACGGCGTATAACGAGAGTTTGTCAAGCAACGCGGAACGGGCCGCCCGGTGTGCGGCCCCTACGGGGTGCGATGTTCGTAGCGCACCGGGAATTCGATACACGGGCCGGCCGGGTGTCCGGCCCGTACAGGGTACGTGCGGGCGCTCCCCGGGGTTCTCCACATAGGGGCTCGCAAGCCCCTGTGTGGCCGTTTCAAGGGGGAGTCCAGAGGGGGGAAATCGGAATCCCCCCTCTGGTTGTTTTTCTCTGCTTTGTTGCTTTCTTCTCTTTTGTCAACACAAAAGAGAGGAAAGCAAATCACCGTCCGCCTATAAGGCGGACAACCTTATACCCCCCGCCGGGGTGAGGCGGACAACCTTCCTTCCCGGCCTACTCCGTCTTCCCATGCCTCCTATAGTAGATATACGAGTACCCCATGGGCAGAACCGCCATCAGCACCGTCAGCGTCAGATAGACCCAGATGAACGACCTGAGCGGGAAAAAGGAGAGGAGTATGACGAGCACTCCCCCGGCGACCCAGACCTTTCCGGCGAAGCGGTGGGTGGCGTTCCAGTTGGCCTCGTCCTCCAGGGCCCACATGACCTTGATGCCGATGGTGTAGTTGCGCTTGCATTTGGGCATGTAGTTCCCCAGGGCCACAAACAGAAGGCCCGTGGCCGCGGAGATCACGGAGGCCACGTTGAAGCTGGCCCCCAGCGCCACGGCGTAGACCACCGCCCCCACCAGCACGGACATAAAGGGACAGATCCAGAATACCATCCCCAGCACCTTTTTCGTCTGCCCCTTCACCTTAGGGTCGAGGCTCGTACACAGCACGCAGAAAAGATGGATCGCCGCCAGGAAGCCCGGAATGGCGAACACCGCGAAGGCCTTGCCCGTCCAGCCGTCCAGCTCCCCCGCCGCGTTCCAGTGGATGGGCATCCGCTCCGGGAGCCGGGACCACAGCATCAGCCCCGCCAGCATGGGCAGCAGCGTCACCAGCGTCGTCAGCAGGATTCTCCACTTATTTTCCTTGATCATCGTTATTCTCTCCTTTCAGATCGGCGATCCACAGCAGGATCTCCTCCAATACCGAGGCGTTCAGGTCGTAGTAGATGTACTTCCCCTCCCGGGTGTCCCGGATGAGCCCCGCGTCCTTCAGGACCGACAGGTGCCGGGAGATACTGGCCGCCGTCACGGGAAAGCGCTCCGCGATCTCCCCCGCCGACAGCCGGCCCCGCTTCAGCAGCTCCAGGATCTCCCGCCGGATGGGGTCGGCCAACGCCCTGAGCGTATTCTGTAAGCCCAATCCATCCTCCCCTTCCTTTCACAATTAACATTTAGCCTAAATGTTAATTGTATGATACCACCTCTCCCCCTTCCTGTCAAGGGGGAGAGAAAAATTTTTTAAAATAATTAAAAATAATGCTTGACAAGTACTTTTGAATATGTTATAATGCGTAATGTAAAGGCTCAGGAGAGAAAAATCTCCGGGGTTGAGCGAAGCTTTGTCTTTTTTGGCGGCCTCTGGGGGCGGGGGCGCGTAGTCAGCGGTTTTTGTAGAGCTCCCTGACAGCCCGCTCCACGTCCCGGTAGATCCGCTCCGGATCCAGGGTGGTGAAGCGCCCGTGGTCGTAGAGGATCCTGCCGTCCACCACGGTCATCACCACGTCGCTCCCCTGGGCCGAGCTTGTCAGGAGCGCCAGCGGGTCCAGGCACGGGCGCATGTGGGGCCCCGCCAGGGAGACGGCGGCGATATCGGCCTTTTTCCCCACGCGCAGCTCCCCCGTGTCCTCCCGCCCCTGGGCTCGCGCGCCGTTGACCGTGGCCATGCGCAGGGCCTCGGCGGGCCTCAAGGCGGTGGGGTCGCCGGCCTGGCCGCAGTGGATCAGGGAGGCCAGGTGGAGCTCCTCCAGCATGTTGAGGTTATTGTTGGAGGCCGCGCCGTCGGTGCCCAGGGCCACGTTGATGCCGTTATCCAACAGCTTTCGCACCGGGGCGAAGCCGCTGCCCAGCTTCATGTTGCTGGAGGGGCAGTGGACGGCGGAGACGCCGTACCTTTTCATGAGCGCCCGGTCCTCCTGCGTCACCCAGACGCAGTGGGCGGCGAAGGCGTGGGAATCAAAAGCGCCCAGTCCGGCAAACCATCCGGCCGGGGTGACACCGTATTTGGCCACGCAATCGTCGTGCTCCTTTTTCGTCTCGGACATGTGGATGTGCAGGTTCCCGGCCCGCTCCCGGACCAGGGCGGCGTAGTATTTCACCACCGGCGCGGTGCAGGTGTACTCCGCGTGGACGCAAAAATCCACCTTCAGCCGCCCGTTTCCGGCGTTGTGGTACCGGTCAAAGAGGGCCAGGGACTCCCGGATCCGGAAGTTCTCCTCCACCGGCTCGGCGGGGTCAAAGCACTGCACCGGGCGGCAGATGTTGGCCTTGATGCCGCTGGCCAGCACCGCCTCCGCCGTCTCCCCCGGCTCCATATACATATCCGTGAAGGAGGTGGTGCCGGTGGAGAGCATCTCCAAAAGCGCCAGCTCCGACCCGGCCCGGATCATGGCGGGCGTCAGCCTGTCCTCGATGGGAAACACGGCGTCAAAAAGCCAGCTTTGCAGGGGCAGGCCGCTGCCCACGCCCCGCAGGAGCGTCATGGGTGTGTGGGTATGGGCGTTCACCAGGCCGGGGATCAGCATGGCGCCGGCCATATCCCGCGTCTCGTCGTAAACGGAGGCCGGTTTTTCCGCGCCGATGTAGTCGATGGTGTCCCCGTCGACGCCCAGGTACCCCTCGGGGATGTATTCAAATCCGGCGCCGGTGGTTTGCAGGATGCCGCCGTGGGCAAAAAGAAGCTTCATAGTCGCACCTCACAGATGGGAAAGGATGTCCCTCACATAGGCGGTGAAGGGCTTTTCGATGGCGTTGGCCGTCTCGATGACCTCCTCGCTGGTCAGGGGGACCGGCAGGACGCCGGCGGCCATATTGGTCATGACGGACAGGGCCAGCACGGGCAGGCCGCAGTGGGCGGCGGTCAGCGCCTCGGTGACCGTGCTCATCCCCACGGCGTCGCCGCCCAGGGCGCGGATGGCCCGGATCTCCGCCGACGTCTCATATTGGGGCCCCGGAGAGAACCAGTAGACGCCCTCGTGGACGGTGAGGGGCGAGCTCTCCGCCAGCTCCAGCGCCAGCCTTCGGAGGGATGGCGTGTAGGCCGAGCCCATGTCGAAAAAGCGCGGCCCGAACTCCTCCACGTTGGGGCCCCGCATGGGCGAGCCCAGGGTCAGCTTGATGTGGTCGGAAATAACCATGATATCCCCCGGCTTATAGCTCAGATTCACCGCTCCGGCGGCGTTGGTCAGCAGGAGCGCCCGGATCCCCAGCAGCTTCAGCACCCGCACGGGGATGGCCAGCTGCTCGAAGTCGTACCCCTCGTAGTAGTGGAACCGGCCGGACATGCAGACCACCTTTTTGCCCGCCACAGTGCCGAAGATCATCTGGCCGGCGTGGCCCACGGCGGTGGAGCGCAGGAAATTGGGGATCTGGGCATAGGGCACCACCACGGGGTTTTCAAGCTCCCCGGCAAAGTGCCCCAACCCGGAGCCCAGGATGATCCCAATCTCCGGCCGGTCTCCGAATTTGTCCAGAAGAAAATCGGCGGATTTTTTGTAATCGTCAAATGTATAGGTCATTTTTTCTCCTCCTCGCTGTTATCGCTTATTGCCCGCAAACTCGTAGGCCTCCCGCAGCCAGCCCAGCAGCTCTTCGTCGATCTCCTCCGGCGAGCCCACCAGGACATGGTGGGTCCAGCGGTTCGGCTGCGCCTCGGTGGTGACGGCGATCCGCTGACGGTAGACCGGGCGGCCCAGGCCGAAGGTCACCGTCAGATAGGGATCCGGGCGCTGCGCCTTGCGCTTTACCGGCAGAAACGACGCGCAGGCAAACAAATGCCGGTTTTTGAAGCTGATCTGGGTCTTGCGCACCTCGACGGCCGTCCCCGGAAACGCCTCCAGGAGCACTTGCTCCAGCCGCTCGTAGAGGGGCAGGGCCGCCATATGGACGGAGAAGAACAGCAAAACGTCGTCGGACATCCGATCGCCCCCTTGCGCTATTCGTTTAAAGACCATTTTACTACACCCGGGCGCAAATCACAACAAAAATATCTTTACTTGCCCCCAAAAGGGTGATAAAATTGAGTCAACAACGTTTTTCGGAGGCTCCTATGAGTGAAATACGCGACATAAACCTGGCCCCCTCCGGCGAGAAGAAAATCGCCTGGGCCAAGCGCTACATGCCCCTTCTGAACTCCATCGAGGCGGATTTCAGGCGGGATCAGCCCTTCGCGGGCCTGAAAATGACCGTCTCCCTGCACTTGGAGGCCAAGTCCGCCGTTCTGTGCCGGGTGCTGATGGCGGGCGGGGCCGATTTGCGTATCACCGGCTGTAACCCCCTGTCCACCCAGGACGACGTGGTGGCGGCGCTGGTCAGGGAGGGCGCCCAGGTCTGGGCCTGGTACGACTGCACCCAGGCCGAGTATGACCGCCATATGGCGGAGGCCCTGTCCTTCGGCCCCCACGTCATCATCGACGACGGCGGGGATCTGGTGAGTATGCTCCACCGCCAGCTGCGGCCGCTGCTCCCCGGCGTCATCGGCGGGTGTGAGGAGACTACCACCGGCATCATCCGGCTCCACGCCATGGCCCGGGAGGGGGCCCTCGCCTTCCCCATGCTCACCGTCAACGACGCCCGGTGCAAGCACTTCTTCGACAACCGCTACGGCACCGGCCAGTCGGTGTGGGACGGCATCAACCGGGCCACTAATCTGGTGGTGGCCGGCAAGAACGTGGTGGTGGCCGGGTACGGCTGGTGCGGCCGGGGCATCGCCATGCGGGCCAAGGGGCTGGGCGCCAGGGTCACGGTGACGGAGGTGGATCCGGTCAAGGCCCTGGAGGCCATGATGGACGGCTACGAGGTGAAGACCATGGACGAGGCCGCCCTGTACGGCGATCTCTTTGTCACCTCCACCGGCTGCTGTAAGGTCATCACCGACAGGCATTTTGAAAAGATGAAGGACGGTGCCATTTTGTGCAACGCCGGCCACTTCAACGTGGAGGTGGATGTGGACTGGCTGGAGCGCAACGCCGTCTCCCAAAGCGAGGGCCGCACCCCGGTGACCCGCGGCTACACCCTCCCCAACGGCAGGACGCTGTTTGTCCTGGCGGAGGGCCGGCTTGTGAACCTGGCCTCCGGCGACGGCCACCCGGTGGAGATCATGGATATGTCCTTCGCCATCCAGGCCCTGGCCGCCCGGTACATCGCCGATCACCGGGACTCCCTCCCTGCCGGGATCCTGGCCATCCCCGACGAGCTGGACTACGACGTGGCCCGCCGGAAGCTGCGGGCCGAGGGGCTCTCCATCGACACCCTCACCCCGGAGCAGGAGAAATATCTGGACTCCTGGGCCATATGACACTTTTTTCCACGAAAAACACGATTGGGAGGCATATTTTATGCTGGTTTATTCCGTCATCATGTTTCTGGCGGCGGCGCTTTTGTTAGCCTTCAGCATCGCGATCTATAAGGGCAGAACGAACCTTATCCATGACTACCATCAAAGCAAGGTCACGGATAAGCCCGCTTACGGGCGGGCCTTTGGTAAGGCCCTGGCCGTTGTGGCTCTGGCCCCGCTGGTCAGCGGTCTCATCGGCCTTTTCGCCGCTTCCCGCCCGCTTCGGCTGATTGCCGTGGCGGCGCTGATCGTCTGCCTGTGCGCCGGCATCGGCTGTCTCGTCACGGTGCAGAGGAAATACAATAGGGGCGTGTTCTGAAAGGCCGCGGAACGCCGATTGAAAATTCGGCGGTGCAACGAGCGGGAGCCTCACCCCGGCGTGGAAATAAGGTGTCCGCCTTATAGGCGGACGAAGATTTTCTTTTCTCCTTTTGGATTTCCAAAAGGAGAAAAGAAACAAAAGAGGAAAAGAAACCAGGGGAGGGATTTCGTTTTTTCCCTCCCCTGGACCCCACCTTTTAAAAACGACCACACAGGGGCCGCGGCCCCTATGTGGAGAACCCCAGGGGAGCGCCCGCACGAGAGCCTGTAGGGGCCGATGACCACATCGGCCCACACGCCGCACCATCGATTTTATGATATGCCGCACCCGAAAAAGGTTGTGGCTCCGCCGCATATTTAAAAATCGGGCCGCCTGGAGAGGCGGCCCCTACAAGGTTGTACGATAAATTTACGGGAATTCGATAAGCGGGCCGGCCGGGTGTCCGGCCCGTACGGCGTCTTTGGTAAGATTATCGGGAATTCGATGGACGGGTATATACCCAAAAAAATCGCCGCTGCGCGGCGGAAGCGCGCTGTTGCCGGCGATTGTTAACACGCGTTGCTTGCGGCAACGGGCCGGCTTGCCTATAATGGGGGTGACAACAGAAAGGAGGTCGTCCCCGATGCTCAGTGAAAACATCAAAAACATCAGAAAATCAAAGGGCCTTTCTCAGCAGGAGCTTGCCGTCAAGCTGAATGTGGTGCGGCAGACCGTCTCCAAATGGGAGCAGGGGCTGTCGGTGCCCGACGCGGACATGCTGATCGCCCTGTCGGACGCGCTGGAAACACCCGTAAGCACCCTGTTGGGAGAGACGGTTGTTGAAACGGAGGCCGACAGCCTGAAGGCCATTTCTGAAAAATTGGAGGTGATAAACTTGCAGATGGCGCGGAGGAAAAACACGGGGAGAAAAATCCTCCACTGGCTGCTTATCTCCCTGTGTGCCGCCATCATGGCGGCTTTTGTGATCTTGTATTTTATGAAAAGCCCTTACCTGGGGTGGGATTACAGCGACCCCGAAACCGCAGTTCTTGGTGTACTGTTTCACGCGTTTGAGTGGTCGTTCGTCAGAGTCGCGCCGCTGATCCTGATCGGCGCGATCGTAGGGGTCTTCCTGACAAGGGAGAAAGCGTAAAGCGGCGGGCCGCCTGGAGAGGCGGCCCGCAATTAAAATAAACGGCGAAGCCGCAACCTTTTTGGGGCGGGGTGCGCGGGAAATTCGTCGTGCGTCGGGCCGGCCGGGTGTCCGGCCCGTACGGGTGCGTTATACGGAATGCACCTGGATTTCGTGGGCCGCCAAGAGAGGCGGCCCCTACGGCGCGTTTTGGAAGATTTTCGGAAATTCGGTGGGTGCGCGGGAAATTCGACGGGGCCGTGTGTGGGCCGATGTGGTCATCGGCCCCTACATTTCGAATCGTCCTTCAAATTTCAGAAAATTTATCGTTATACGCCGTAGGGGCCGCCTCTCCAGGCGGCCCGCAATTTATATTTGCGGCGAAGCCGCAACCTTTTTGGGGCGGGGTGCGCGGGAAATTCGTCGTGCGTCGGGCCGGCCGGGTGTCCGGCCCGTACGGGTTCGTTGAACGAAATGCGCGGGAAATTCGTGGGCCGCCGAGGGCGGCGGCCCGTACGGCGTCTTTGGTAAGATTATCGGGAATCCGACACGCGGGCCGGCCGGGTGTCCGGCCCGTACGAGCGCGTTACGCAAAATATTCCGTAGATTTTACAATTCAAGTGCAACACAAGCGTAAAACGTCATATTTGCGGCGGAGATACGGCCATCAGGGCCGCGTAGTCCCGGAGGGCGATCCTGTTGTGGGCCAGCAGGTTCTCCGGCAGGGCGTCCAGTGGGAACCAGCGAATCTCCATGACCTCCTCCGGCTGAAGCCGCAGCTCCCCCTCATAGCCGTGGCACCAGTAGACGATGTCCACCACCATGACCTCGTCGCCGTTGGGATAGACGTGCCTAAATTCCGGGCCGGCGTAGGCCTTCAAAAGCCGGGGCTCCACGGGGGAGACGCCCAGCTCCTCGCCGATCTCCCGGAAGAGCGCCTGCTCCACGGTCTCCCAGAGCTCGATGGCCCCGCCGTGGTTGGCCCATTGGCCGTCGTCGGCCCGCCTTTGGAGCAGGACATTTCCCCGGCCGTCCCCGATGATAAGGCAGGCGCAGGGCATGATCAGCGGCCTGTGGCCCAGCGTTTTGCGCAAGTCCAGGATATAACTCATGTCAGCGCCTCTTTCTGGCCACAAGGCGGTTGATAGGCACGCCCTGTTCCCGGAATTTGGCCTCGTAATCGGTCATGCCCCCGCCCTCGCCGGCGGGCAGATCGTTGGTGACCCGGGAGAGCTCCCAGCCCTCGGCCTGAAACTGCTCCAACGACCAGTCAAACAGGGGCCGGTTGTCGGTTTTGAACCAGATCTCACCGTCGGGCTTCAGGATCTGCTCGTAGAGCTTCAGGAAGGAGGGCGCCGTCAGGCGGCGCTTGAACTGCCGGGATTTTCGCCAGGGGTCCGGAAAATTGATGTAGATCCTGTCCACCTCGCCGGGGGCGAAGAGCTCCAGGCACCCGGCGGCGTCGAAATCCAGGAAACGGACGTTGGCGAGCTCCGCCGACTTTGCCCGCTCCATGGCCATCACCATGGCATCCAGGACCCGCTCCACGGCGACGAAAAGCACATCGGGATTCGTCCGCGCCATCTCCACGGTAAAGCGCCCCTTGCCGCACCCCAGCTCTACATGCAACGCCCGGAAGCCCGGATGATCCGCAAGCCAGCGCCCCCTGTGCGCCGCCGGCTCCCGTTCCAGAAGCTCCCCGCACCGCTCCACGCGCGGGATCAAATTTGGTTTTTTTCTCATGCGCATTTCAATCACCCAAAAACAGTCTCAGTATGTGATCGCCGGAGGATCCGGCGGTTTTATTATTATACTATATCGGCGCGGAAAAGTAAAGGAACCTGTGAACAAGGCGACGGGGGCGGGTATGAACCCGCCCCGTCAAATATTATATTTTACAGGATAATGCAGATAAGACCGCTGCAGCCGTCGTTGATGATGCGGCCGATGGTGCCGCGCAGCTTTGTCTGGACCTCCGGGGGCATTTTGCGGATCTTGGTCTGCAAGCCCTCGGCGGCGATCTCGTGGAGGGACTTGCCGAAGAGGTTGGACTCCCAGATCTTCCCCGTGTCGCCCTCAAACTCCTGGAGCAGGAAGTTGATCACGTCCTCGCTGGAGCGCTCGCCGCCCAGAGCCGGGGAGACCTCGGTCACCGTGTCCACGCCGATCATGTGGATGCTGGGGGCGCCGGCCTTGAGCCGGACGGAATATTTTCCGCCCTTCTTGACGATCTCCGGCTCCTGCAGGGTCAGCTCCCTGGTGTCCGGCATCACCACGCCGTAGCCCTTCTCCCGCACGTCCCGGAGGGCGTCGGCCACCTTGTCGTATTCCACCTTGATCCTGGACAGCTCCGTAAGGAGGCCCAGAAGGTCCCCGTCGTCGCCGATGGCGAAGCCGGACATCTCCCCCACCGTCTCGTAAAAGAGCCTGCGAGGCATATCCACCCGCACCGACGCCTTGCCGGTGCCCATGTCCACGGCCGTGACCTCTGCCCCGGTGACGCTCCCGCACCCGGCAAGGCTTTCGGCAAAGGCGGGGACGTCCCGGATGAGCGTTGCGTTCTCCGCCGCGGAGCGCACGGCGGCGTAGAGCTGTTCCTTCAGGGGGTTCTCCTTCCCCAGCGCGCCCAGCCAGGACGGCAGCCAGACGCCGATCTCCCCGATGGGGAACCGGCCCAGCACGGAACGGATGATCTGGTTGACGTCCCGCTCCGTCAGGGTCATGCAGTTGACCGCCAGACAGTCCACGCCGTAGCTCTCGGCCAGCTCCTCCCGGAGGGCCTGGGTCTCCTCCGCCTCCGGGTGGGCGGAGTTCAGCAGGAGCGCGAAGGGCTTGCCCAGGGCCTTCAGCTCGTTGACCACTCTGGCCTCCGCCTCCAGATACGCCTCCCGGGGCAGGTCCGTCACCGACCCGTCGGTGGTCACGGCCACGCCGATAGTGGAGTGCTCGGCGATGACCTTCCGGGTGCCGATCTCGGCGGCGCGGCGCATGGGGATCTCCTCCTCGAACCAGGGGGTGGTGACCATCCGCTCGGCCCCGTCCTCCGTGTCGCCCAAGGCGCCGTCCACCATGTAGCCCACGCAGTCCACCAGCCGCACGGAGACGCTGGTCGTACCGTCCACGTTGATGGTGACGGCCTCCTCCGGGACGAATTTCGGCTCCGCCGTCATGATGGTCCTGCCGGAGCCGGACTGGGGCAGCTCATCCTGGGCCCGCTGGCGCATATAGTCGTTCTCGATGTTGGGCAGGACCTGGGTCTCCATGAACCTCTTGATGAAGGTGGATTTGCCCGTGCGCACCGGCCCTACCACGCCTATGTATATGTCTCCGCCCGTCCGAAGGGCGATATCCTCATAAATACTGCTTTTTTCCAAGCTGTATACCCCCTGTTATAATAACTTCCGCGGTCTACCCAAGTCTATGGGACGGGGGATGAGGTTATGACAAGCCCGGCAAAATATTTCACCGCCCTCCCCCGGCGGGCAGGCCCCGGCGGGAAAGAGCGGTAAAATTTTAAAAATCATCCAAGCTGCTTTTCAATGTTTTCATCGGTGAGCGGATACCACTCCGCCTCCGGTACGGCGCTCATGGCCTCCAGGATCGCGTCGAGATCCTCCGGGGACTGGGCCCCGGAGATCAGCGTACTACCGTCGTAGTTGTCCACTCCCACCACCACATGGGTGATACAGCGCGCTCCGGAGAACTCCAGCCGGCAAAAGCTGTAGGTCCCCGTGCCGCCGCTGCTGTAAAAGACGCCGTCCGTCTGCAGATCCTGGAACCCCCGGGCGTAGATCATGTACCCGTTGACGTCCCCGCCCGTATAGTGAAGGACCACGGAGCACATATCGTATTCGTCCCCGGTCTTTTTGTACAGGCGCAGGATCGCCTCTTTCACGCCGTCGCCGTCCATATCCACCACGGCAAATTCCCTGGCCTCGAACCACTCCGCCCCGCCGGGGGTCATCACCTCGCCGACGGTGTCCAGGGTCAGCCGCGCGATGGGTTCGCCGTCCTCGCGGGTATTCTGGAAGTCCGCCTCCCCCGTCAGCACCCGGCGCAGGGCGTCCACGGCCTCGGCGGGATCTATGGGGCTGTCCCCGGTCTGGCCGGAGGCCGGGCCGACGGTGAAGGTCTCCGGCTGGCCGTACAGCCTGTGAGCGGCGGGAACGGCGGAGAATTTTTCCGCGTCGAAGCCGAAGCTCTCCGTGTAGACCGGCGTCTCCTGTCCCCGTCCCGTGACGGTGAGGGTGAACCTGTTCGTCTCCGGGTCAAAGCGCGCCGTCACGCTCCCGCTCCCGCCGGGGGCGTGGGCCAGGGCGGCCTCCAGCACATCCTCCCGCAGGGTGAGCTCCTTGATATCTTGGTCAAGGTCGGCATAGACCTTCACCGTCCCGTCGGGCCGGTTGACCACCAGATCCGGCATACCCGTCTCGCCGCCGTTCAGCTGGGCGCTGAACACCTCCGGCGTGCCGCCGGGCCGGGCCTCCGCCTCGGCCAGGCACTGGATCCCGGTAAAGAAGTGCCAGATATCCTGTTCGGCCGTATGCTCGATGCCCACGCGGTAGTCCTCATACCAGAAAAGCGTCTCCACGGGCTTACTGTCCGTGTGCTCCAGCTCGTCATAGGACAGGGGCCGGGGGGCGAAATGATCGCCCTCCGCGGCGGCGAACCGGCGGAAAAGCAGGTGCTCCGTGCCGGAGAAGGTGACGGTACGCACCGCGCTCTGCCCGGCGGGGGTATAGTCCACCTCAAAGACGTTCCGCTCCGCATCAAACCGCGCGCTGACGGCGCGCTCCCCTTCCCGGCCGGCGGCGTCCGCCCCGCCGTAGAGGCTTTCGTCGATCCATCCCACGTAAAACTGCCCGTCGGAATAGCGGTAGACGCTGACCGTCTCCGCCCCGGCCGCCGACTTATTGTTGGCCACGAGCTCGTCCCGGCCGTCGCCGTCCAGATCTACGCCGTATACTTGGGGCTCGCCGTCCGGGCCTGTGGCCTCCGCCGCGCACATGGGCCAGCCGGAGAGATCCAACCAGAAATGCCAGGTGGAGGCCTCTCCCGGCTGGGCGTCCACCGTCACCCGGTAGTCATCGAAGCCCATCAGATCCTCCAGCGGGTGGAAAGCGCCGACGGCTGTCCCCTCCACGCCCAGGACCATCTCCAGAGAGGCGCGCACTGTGGCCAGGTCGTCCGCCGACCGCATCCCGAGCTCCATCTCGTAGACGACGCCCTCGCAGATGAAGACGGTGCGGCAGGTATAGGGGGTGTCGGCCCGGCCCTCCGTTTCGGAAATAAACAGCCACACGGTGACCCCGGCGTACTCCAGCGTCTCGTCCGGCAGGCCGGGCAGGGCGTAATTCTCCGGCACCCCGAAGGTGCAGGTCATCTCCAGCCGTTCCTCCCCGCGCTCGGCGGTAAAGGAGAGGCTTTTCCAGCCGGAGGCGTCGGCCACGTCCCGATCCGGCAGATGCTGAAGCTCAATGTCCGACAGCTCCGCCCCGGCGGCCAGCAGATTTTCCGCCAGGAGCGTGCCCTGGTAGGCGTCCGTAACGGTGGACAGGTCCTCGATCCGCTCCGTGGTAAAGCCCCTCGGGGCCAGAAAGCGCGGCAGGATCAGGGCGGCGGCCAGCACCGCCGCCGCGGCCGCGCCCGCCCAGGCAAACCGCCGTCCCGTCCCTTTGCGCGTCTTCTCCGGCCGCGCGTCGCGCACCTCCGTAAGGTCTATCTCCCCTATGGCCTCCAAAAGAATCTCAGGATCCATCTGTCAAACCCTCCTCAAGCAGTAATTTTTTCAGCTTTTTCCTGGTCCTGGCCAGCATGGACTTGACCTTGCTCTGGGAATATCCGAAGCGCTCCGCGATGTCCGCCACGGGGTCCAGATACCAGTACCGGCACAGGAAGACCCGCTTTTCCGCCGTGGGCAGCTCACGGACGAACCGGTCCAGCGCCTGTGTCAGCTCCTTGGCCTCCGCCTGCGCCTGGGGATCCCCGCCGGAGGGGATGTCCCCGGCCAGCTCCTCCAGGGCCAGGGCCGTCTCCCCGCCCCTCTTGGCGGCGCTCCGGCGGCGCCAGCACTTGATGGCGTTCTGGCGGGTGATCTTGCCCAGGAAGGTGCGCAGATCCGCCGGCTCGTGGGGCGGGATAGCGTTCCAGGCCCCCAGCCAGGTGTCGCTGACCACCTCCTCGGCGTCGCGCTCGCTGCCGGTGATCCGCTGGGCGATGGAAAGGCAATACCGCCCGTATTTGTTTTCCGCCTCCCTGATGGCCTTCTCGGACCGTTTCAGAAAAAGCTCCACGATCTCTCTGTCCTTCATGCCTGCCTCCCCCTTGGAAAAAGCGTTCTCACCCTTATTCACCGCAAAAAAGCTCCCGCGTCGCGCGGGATAAGGATATTATACGAAAAAATTTACGCCCCGTCCTCTGAATTTCCGGAAAATCCGCCGTACAACCATGTAGGGGCCGCCTCTCTTGGCGGCCCGCCGAATTTCCGGGGATTTTCGTATAACGTACCGTACGGGCCGGACACCGGCCGGCCCGTGTCTCGATTTCCCACAGCGCCCCATCCAAAAAGGTTGCGGCTCTGCCGCTTATTTAAATTGCGGGCCGCCTGGAGAGGCGGCCCCTACAACGTTTAAAGAAGGATTCCTGGGAATTCGAAGGACGGGCCGGCCGGGTGTCCGGCCCGTACGACCGTTTTAAGCAGATTTTCGGGAATTCGAAGGACGGGCCGGCCGG
>CANRMY010000065.1 GCA_947631845.1 uncultured Oscillospiraceae bacterium
GCGGGGCTTGGGGGCGAAGGCGACGCCGCCGTGGGTCCAGTGGGGGTTGCGGGTGGAACCCTGACGGGCGCGGCCGGAGCCCTTCTGACGCCAGGGCTTGATGCCGCCGCCGCTGACCTCGGCCTTGGTGAGGGCGCTCTGGGTGCCCTGACGGAGGTTGGCCAGATGGTTGCGGACAACGGTGTGCATGGCCGTCACGTTCGGCTCGATGCCGAAGACGGCGTCGGAGAGCTCGATTTCGCCTATGACCTCTCCGGCCATGTTGTAAACATTTGCTTTAGGCATATTTCAATCTCTCCTTTCTCAGCCACGGGCAGAACGCTTCTGCGGGTTGGAGCTGACGGTCTGGGCGGGGCCCTTGACCTTGCTGCGGTTGATGACCGTGTTCTTCAGGTACACGATGCCGCCCTTGGGGCCGGGCACCGCGCCGCGAACGGCGATCATGTTGAGGTCAGGGTCGATGTGGACGATGTCCAGGTTCTGGACCGTGACCTGCTCGGCGCCCATATGGCCGGCGCCGATCTTGCCCTTGTAGATGCGGGAGGGGGTGGAGGTGGAGCCCATGGAGCCGGCGTGACGGTGAACGGGGCCGCCGCCGTGGCTGGTGGGCGTCCGCTGGGCGTTGAAGCGCTTGATGGCGCCCTGATAGCCCTTACCTTTGCTGACGCCGGTGATATCCACCTGGTCGCCCTTGGCGAACATGTCGGCCTTTATCTCGTCGCCGACCTCGAACTTGGAGCAGTCGGCCAGCCTGAACTCCTTCAGGTGGCGCTTCAGCTCCGTGCCGGCCTTCTTCAGGTGGCCGATCTCGGGCTTGGTGAGCTTCTTTTCGGCAACGTCCTCAAATCCCAGCTGGATGGCGTCGTAACCGTCCTTGTCGACGGTCTTGACCTGGGTGACCACGCAGGGGCCCGCCTCGATGACCGTGACGGGGACGACCTTGCCGGCGTCATCGAAGATCTGGCTCATGCCGACCTTTTTGCCGATGATGACCTTTGTCATTTCCATTTTGATCTATTCCTTCCTTAATAGGTTATTGGTCGACGGATACGTCCTGAGCAACCGTTGGACCTCCCGGCGACTTGACCCCGCACACTTAACGCAAGTCGTGTGCTGTGGGTTGTTAAACGGATCGCGCGGCTCACGATGAGCCTCAGACAGGGAATTTTTTCGTGAGACGAGGCGCGCCGGCGCAGACAGTACCGTGGGTACGGCAAGCCGGCGGAACGAAGTATCACGGAAAAATCAAAGCTTGATCTCGATCTCCACGCCGGCGGGGAGCTCTAAGGACATCAGCGCTTCCACGGTCTTCTGGGTGGGGGAGATAATGTCGATGAGGCGCTTATGAGTGCGGCGCTCAAACTGCTCGCGGGAGTCCTTGTTCACATGGGGAGAGCGAAGGATGGTGACGACCTCCTTCTTGGTGGGCAGGGGGATGGGGCCGGAGACCTTGGCGTCGGTCCTTTTGGCGGTCTCCACGATCCTCTCGGCGCTCTGGTCGATGAGCTGATGGTCGTAAGCCTTGAGTCTGATGCGGATGGTTTTCTTTGCAGCTGCCATTTTTGTTTCCTCCAAAACGTACATTTAAGTAGTACGGTGAAAAATTTCTGTCCACATATCCGTGCGTATCACTCCCGCTCAGAAACAAAGCCGGATCCAGATCCGGCCGATCCCTGCTCGGACGATATACGCTTTAACCGTCCATAGCACAGCAATTCTTCGACCGCCCGATTGCGTCGTCGTCGCGGAAGACGCGTTCCTCACCGCTCGACAATCGCTAACGCAGTTGTCAAACGGCTCGCACGCTGTCTTCGCTCCTCCTCTCCCGCCATGACCGCTTTGCTGGGTCATGTCGGGTTTTGAGAAACGTCCCGGACTCCGACCGGACATACTCCCCGGAAGTTACCGCCAGATGGCGCAATCTCCCGGATCATCGCAGTGCGCGTATGGACATACCATGCCCACAGGCGCTTTGATAGAATAACAAACCTTTGATGCTTTGTCAAGAGAAATTTTTGATTTTTTGAAAAAATTTTTTCAATCGTGCAAAACGCCCGAAAGCGCCGGAGAAAGCGGCCCTTTTTCGGGTAAAGGGCCGCCTGACTTGCGCTTGTATTCCGTTCATTTTCCCGATCCAAGCTTCGTTATTCCTCCGGGCCGCTCCGGAAGAGCCGCAGGAGCAGCAGGATCAGCCATTTGATCAGCTCTATGGCCGCCACGACCGCCAGGCACACAGCGACGGCGGCGATCAGCAGCTTCACCGGGTCAAGGCCCGAGCCGTCCTCCCGCAGGAGCTTAGCCACGATGGGGGCGGCGCGGTTGAACGTGACCTTGGAGATACCGATGAAGTTGCTTCTGGTGACGGGAACGCTGTCGGCGGCGGCGTTATTGTCCCCTTTGGTGATGATGCTGATATCGTCCCCCTGGCCGTTGATCTCCACCACCCGGTGGATGATGTTCATATTCCGTTCAGCGCTGTAATACACGACGATGTCGCCGACGCGGGCCTGGGAGATATCGCAGCATTTGACGATGCTGAGGGCGTTGATCCGGATGGTGGGCAGCATGGAACCCGACAGGGTCACTGTGGGGGTGTAGCCAAAAACGTTGGTCTGGGCCGTCTTACTGCCGCTTTTGGCTTTGGCTGTGTAGGTGATGATGACAGAGGCCGCCACGGCGACCAGCACTATCACCAGCAGCACGTCCACGGCTTTTTTCAAAAAGCTTATAAATCCTTCCATATCATGCACGCTCCGGCATCCGGTATTTGACCCTGAAATAGTCGTAATAGTCGTTGAACTCCTTTGTCTCGCCGCTGCGGACGTTGTGCAGGAACTCGTGGACGCCCACATCGGTATTGGCGTCGCTCATCTCCAGCATATACCCGGCGATGTTGGAGCAGTGGTCGGAGACGCGCTCCAAGTTGGTCACAAGGTCCGTGAGGATGAAGCCCAGCTCGATGGTACACTCGCCGGTCTGCATACGCTTCACATGGTTCATGCGGATGCGGTCCTTCAGGTTGTCCACCACCTGCTCCAGGGGCTCCACCATCACGGCGGAATTCAGGTCGTCGTCCCGGAAGCTGGCCAGCGCCAGGGTGATGATCTCGCTGACCGCGTCGATCATGGTGTTCAGCTCCTGCATGGCGTCGGAGGAAAACTGGAGCTTCTTTTCGTGGATCTCCTCGGCGGACTTGAGGATATTGACCGCGTGGTCGGAGATACGCTCAAAGTCCGAGATCATGTGAAGGAGCTTCGCGGCCTGGGCGTTGTCGGCGGCGGACAGGTTCTGGCCGGAGAGCTTCACAAGGTAGGTGCCCAGGCGGTCCTCATAGTAGTCCACATGGTTTTCCGCCTCCATGATCTTCTCCGACAGCTCCCCGTCAAAGGCGTTCAGCTCCCGGAAGGCGTCGAAGATGGACTGGGACGCCTCCTCGGCCATGGCCACCGTGACGGCGCGGCACTGGCCCACGGCCACGGCGGGAGATTTGAGCAGGCGCTCGTCCAGCAGTGTCTCCTCCCCGTTTTTGTCGGAGTCCCGGATGATCAGGCGGGACAGGGGCTCCAGCCACCGCAGGACGGGCAGGAGCACTAAGATGGAGATGATCTTATACGCCGTGTTGATCAGGGCGATGGCCACGGGCGTGGCAAAGTCATCGGCAAAGGTCAGCCCCGCCAGGTAATAGACGAGATAATAGAGGGGCAGGACCACCACCGTGGACAGGACGTTGAAGCTCAGATGGACCATGGCGGCCCGCTTGGCGTTTTTGGAGGCGCCGATACAGGAGAGGATGGCGGAGATACAGGTACCGATGTTCTGGCCCATGATCACGGGGATGGCGGTGCCGTAGCTTATTTTGCCCGTGGTGGCCAGAGCCTGCAAAATACCGATGGAGGCGGAGGAGGACTGGATGATGGCCGTGATGACGGTGCCGGCCAGGACGCCCACCAGGGGGTTGGAGAGGACGGAGATGATCTCCCCGAACTGGGGCATGTCCCGGAGGCCCTCCACGGCGCCGCTCATGGCCTCCATGCCGTACATCAGGATGGCGAAGCCCAGGAAGATCATGCCCGTGTCGCGCTTGGCGGGCTTCTTATTAAAGATGTAGAGGATCGCCCCGATGAAGGCCATCACCGGGGTGATGGTGGACATCTTGAAGATCTCCAGGAGGACGCTGCCGCCCTGGACGCCGGCCAGGGACAAAAGCCACGGGGTAATGGAGGCGCCCAGGTTGGCGCCTACGATCAGGCCCACGGACTGGCCCAGGGTCATGAGGCCGGAGTTGACGAAGCCCACCACCATGACCGTGGTGGCGGAGGAGGATTGGAGCACCGCCGTCACGCCCACGCCCAGCAGGAAGCCCTTGAAGGGGTTGGACGTGATGTTGGAAAGCAGGGATTTCAGCCGCCCGCCGGCCCGTTTTTCCAGGGACGAGCTCATGAGGTTCATGCCGAACAGGAACAGCGCCAGCCCCCCGAACAGGGAGATGATATCGAAGACGTCAAAGCCCATGCCTTATTCCTCCGTAGTCTCTTTGTCTGCCTTTGCGGAAGGGGGCTCCTCCCCCGCGCCGGGGAAGGTGATGGTGATGACCGTGCCGCGGCCCGGCTTGCTCTTCAGATCCACGTCGGCCCCGTGGACAGCGGCCCCGTGCTTGACGATACTGAGGCCCAGGCCCGTGCCGCCGATCTTCTTGGAGTGGCTCTTGTCCACCCGGTAAAACCGCTCGAAAACCCGGTCGATGTGTTCCCGGGGGATACCGATGCCGGTGTCGGAGACGGAGATCACCGGCCGGCCCGCCAGAGTGGCCACGCTGATGAGGACGCGGCCGTTCTCCACATTATATTTCATGGCGTTGTCCGCCAGATTGTAGACCATCTCGTCCAGGACGGAGGGGATGCCGTGGACCTTTGTACTTGTCCCGGTGACGGCGAACTCGATGCCCCGCAGGGACGCCACGGGCTTCAATCGCTCCACGACGCTCCTGGCCACGGCGTACAGATCCACCTCCGCCCGCTCCAGCTCATAAACGCCCTCGTCCAGCTGGGTGAGCTTGATGATGTCGTTGATGAGGGCGATGAGCCGCCCGGACTCGTCGTGGATATTGGCGGCGAAGCCCTTCATATCCTCCGGCTTTACGATGTCGTTCATCATAAGCTCCGAAATGCCGTAGATGGAGGTGAGGGGCGTGCGCAGCTCGTGGGAGACGTTGGAGGAGAAGTCGTGCCGCATGGCCTCCCGGTGGGCCTTCTCGGTGATGTCCAGGGTGACGATGACGGCACCGGTGATCCGCCCCGCGTCCTCCACGGGGCTTGCCAGGATCTGGTACACCCGGCCGTCCAGCTCGGCGGTGCGCTCGGTGTGGGTGCCGGCCAGAGCCTGCTCCGCCACGTTGCGGAAAAGGCCCGAGGACTCCACACCCCCGTCCCCCATGAGCTTCCGGGCGCTGGGGTTGTAGCTGACCAGCTTCATATCCGTGTCCACCAGCACGAAGCCCTCGGCCATGGAGTCGGTGATGGCCCGGAACTCCTCCTGGCTCCGCTTCAGATCCGCCATCTGCAAATCAATGAGCTGGCTCTGGCGGGTGAGCCTGTCCATGATGGGCTCGATCTCCTTGTAGCCCTGGCCCGTCTTGCGTTCCGGGTCAAAGTCCCGCAGGGGCTTGACGATGTTCCTGGCCGAGACGTCCGCGAACACCGCCGCGAAGACGGCAAAGGCGCACAGGAGGACGGCAAAAAGCCACAGCTCCATGCCGAAATACGTTCCCACCGCCAGCGCCGCGCCCAGGGCGGCCACGATCAGGACCGCCCAGGTGATCTTTTTCCTCATAGCTCGTCCTCCATCTTGTATCCGGTGCCGCGCACCGTCTTGATCTGGCCGCCGCACACCCCCAGCTTGCCCCGGAGGGTGCGGATATGGACATCCAGCGTGCGGCTCTCCCCGTCAAAATCCGCGCCCCAGACGGCGGCGAGGATCTTCTCCCGAGGGAACACCGCCCCCGGCTTTGACATAAAAAGCTCCAAAAGCTCAAATTCCTTGTGGGTGAGGAAAACAACCTCGCCGTTGACCCTGACCGTGCGCGTGGCGGGCGAGAGGGTGATGCCGCCCAGGGTCAGGTCCCGCGTTTCCACCTCCGGCTCCGTCCTGCGCAGAAGCGCCCGCACCCGGCTCAGAAGCTCCATGATCCCGAAGGGCTTGGCGATGTAGTCGTCCGCCCCCCGGTCCAGCCCCAGCACCTTGTCGTACTCCGTGTCCCGGGCCGACAGCATGATGACGGGCAGCTTCCTGGTGTCCCGCCGCTCCCGGAGCTTTCGGAGGATCTCCAGCCCGTCCTCCTCCGGGAGCATGATGTCCAGCAGGAGCAGGGAGGGCACGCACCTGTCCAGCGCCCGCCAGAAATCCGAGGGCCGCTCAAAGCCCCTGGTCTCCAGGCCCGCGCTCACCAGCGCGTACTCCACGAAGTTGCGGATGCTCCCGTCGTCCTCTAAAAGATAGATCAACGTCCCGTCCCCCCTTCCCCGGCAGAGTTTGATCCTATTTATACATTTATACTATACACCCCGCAAGGTTAAAAGGGAAATCATATTTTTGTTAAATCTGTGTAAATTCCCCTTTTTATACGAAAAACAGGGCCGCCAAAGCGGCCCCGGAGGGAGACGATATTTAAAGCCCTTTGGGCTTTTTCAAAAAGTTACGCGTGGATCTTCCCCAGCAGATAGGCCCCGGCGAAGCCGGCGGCGGCCAGGAGGAGGTTGACGGCCATGTCCCAGGTCCAGGCGAAGCCGGGCAGAATGAGGGCGGCGGAGACGATGAGGAAGCCAAGCACGGCGTAATAGGCCCAGCCGTGAAAGCGGTCGAAGACCCAGCGGGCGGCCTTGACGGTGCCCACGAAGCACCCCGCCGCGCCGATCCCCAGGAAGATGAGGGTCGCCACCCGGGCCTCGGCGAAGGCGTCCATCATGGGCCGGTACCAGCCCATATACATGAGGACGAAGGCGGTGGAGATGCCGGGGATCACCGTCCCTACGGCCACGATGGCGCCGGCCAGCACCGCCATCAGGGGGGTGAGACACTCCGCGTCGGGGAGCGCGGCCCCCTCCCGCCGGAAGAACAGCAGCAGGGACGCCAGGCACGCGCCCAGGACGGTGGCGATGAGATACCGCTTTTTAAACCCCCGCTCGTTGGCCTCGTGAAGGAAGGAAGGGATACCCCCCGCCACCAGACCCAGAAAGAGCCACATGACCTCCACATACCAGCGCCGCATGAGCCTGCTCAATACCACGGCGCCCAGTAAAAAGCCCAGTCCCGCGCCCAGTCCCACAGGCAGGAGGAACAGAAAATTCTTTTTGGGGGCCTTGAAAAAGCCCGCCAAGGCGTCGATCATAGGCTTATAGAGGCCCAGACTCACCGCCATAACGCCGCCGGATACGCCGGGCAGCACGCCGCCGATGCCGATGACCACCCCCACCGCCAGGTGGAGGAGAAACGTGCCCCTGGCCGACAGCCGTTTTGTTCCGTTTTCGTTGTCCATCGTTTGAAGTCTCTCTTTTGCATGGAAATTTCTCAGTGGGTACAGTATACCACACCCGTCCCCTTTTTACCAGTGGCTACTAATTAAAGTTATATTAACATTTCCCGAGGTCGTAATAATACTAATCCCTATTTAAAAGCTCCAACCGAACGGCGAGGATTTTTCGTGTTAGGCGAGGAAAACGGCGCAGAGAATACTGTATGTATTGTCAAGTCGTTTGACGAAGCATGACGCGAAAAAGGCCGCCGCAAATTGGAGGTTTTAATTAGGGATTAGTATAAAGGTCTATTGTCCCAGGCCGGGACATATATTCTTCCGTAATAACCTACGGCAGGGCGAGGAGATATGCTATGGACAGACCGGTAAATACAGTGACGCTGTGCGGCCAGGTGGCGGGGAGGCCGGAGTTCTCCCACACGGGCCGGGACGGCGACTATTTCAAGTTCCCCCTTGCGGTGCGCCGTCTCTCCGGGACGGAGGACACGCTGAATATCCTGGTGAGCCGCCAGCTCCTGGAGGCGCTGGAGATCGAGGAGCTGCCGTGTCTGCGGGTCACCGGCCAGGTGCGCTCCTGGAACAACCACTCCGGCGTGGGGCCCAGGCTGGTCATCACCGTCCTGGCGCGGGAGCTGAGCTTCACCGGGGACGACTTTGAGAATACCGTCACCCTCACCGGCATCCTCTGCAAGGAGCCGACCCTGCGGCGCACGCCCATGGGGCGGGAGATCAGCGATATGATGCTCAGCGTGGAGCGGCGCTACGGAAAATGCGACTACATCCCCTGCATCGCCTGGGGCGCCGTGGCCCGCCGGGCCGCCGGCTGGGAGAAGGGTGCCGCCGTCACCGTCACCGGGCGGCTCCAGTCCAGGGCGTACATCAAGATGGAGGGCGAGGAGGCCACCCAGAAGGTGGCCTATGAGATCTCCGCCGTCTCCGCGGAGGAGATCGACCCGGCGGAGTGGGCGGCCCGGTAAACGGCGGAGCGGGTCTTCCGCGCGCCTGCGCCGCGAGGGAAAGCTCCCTTTTATTATTTTTGCCGATCTCACGGTGAAATTTCCCTTGACGTTTATGTAAAATGCTACTAAAATAGGAATGTCAAACAAAGCCGGAGGCCAAACCGGCTGAATATACGGAAGGGAGCAACACCGCCCATGAGAAAAACAAAGATCGTCTGCACCATCGGCCCCGCCTGCGCCAACGAGGAGACGTTGACAAAGATGTGCCTGGCCGGCATGAACGTGGCGCGCCTCAACTTCTCCCACGGCACCCACGAGAGCCATCAGGTCACCATCGACCTCATTAAGAAGGTCCGTGAGAAGCTGAACCTCCCCATCGCCATTCTGCTGGACACCAAGGGCCCGGAGTACCGCATCCGCACCTTTGAAAACGGCAAGATCACCCTCAAGGAGGGGGATGAGTTCACCTTCACCACCGAGGAGATCGTGGGCAATCAGGAGCGCGTGTCCGTCAGCTACACCAATCTCCCCCAGGAGCTGGGCGCCGGCGACACCGTCCTTCTGAACAACGGCCTGATGACCTTCAGGGTCACCGGCACCACCAAGACAGAGGTCAAGACCGTGGTGGAGGCCGGCGGCGTCCTCTCCGACCGGAAATCCATGGCCTTCCCCGGAAAGGTCCTGAAGCAGGTGTACCTCTCCGAGCAGGACAAGGCGGATATCCTCTTCGGCGTGGCCAACGACGTGGACTTTATCGCCTGCTCCTTCGTGTCCGAGGCCCAGAACATCCGCGACATCAAGAACCTCCTGGCCGAGCACAACGTAAAGGGCATAGACCTCATCGCCAAGATCGAGAACCGCGCCGGCGTCGACAACATCCAGGAGATCTGCGCCGAGTGCGACGGCATCATGGTGGCCCGCGGCGACCTGGGCGTGGAGATCCCCTTCGAGGAGCTGCCGGGCATCCAGAAGCACATCATCACCCAGTGCCGGCTCCTGGGCAAGATGGTCATCACCGCCACGGAGATGCTGGAGTCCATGATCGAGAAGCCCCGGCCCACCCGTGCCGAGATCTCCGACGTGGCCAACGCCGTCTATGACGGCACCTCCGCCATCATGCTCTCCGGCGAGACGGCCTCCGGCAAATACCCGGTGCTGACGGTGGAGACTATGGCCAAGATCGCCATGGAGGCGGAGCGCGGCATCGACTTTGCCGAGCACTTCCGCACCTTTAAGTTCCCCATGCAGAACACCGCCGACGCCATCTCCCACGCCACCTGCGGCATGGCCATCGACGTGGACGCCAAGGCCATCGCCGTGTGCTCCCTGTCCGGCAAGACCGTCCGCATGGTCTCCCGTTTCCGCTGCCCGGTGGATATCCTGGGCGTCACCACGGACGAGAAGAGCTGGCGGAAACTGAACCTCTCCTGGGGCGTCACCCCGGCCCTGTCGGAGCAGTATAACTCCACCGACGTGCTCTTTTACATGGCCACCCAGCTTGCCAAGAAGGCCTTCCCCATCAAGGCGGGCGAGCGCATCGTCATCACCGGCGGCGCCTCCACCGGCAAGAGCGGCGGCACTAACCTCATCAAGATCGAAACGATCTGAACTTGTCCATAAAGTTCCGCCCCCGCGCCTAAAAAGGCGCGGGGGCATTTTTGTGCATGATACATTATATTTTAACATTATCTCAGCAGCGCCTTGACGCCCATGATCAGCGCGTAGAGGATAGGCTGATGGAGAACGTAAATGAGCAGGCTTTTCCGGCCGATCTGGGGCAGGACGGGGCAGGTGAAGGTGTAGAACCGCTCCGGCAGCTTATGCTCCACCACATAGAGGCCCGCCCAGGTCCCCAACAGAAACACAAACACCCAGGGGAAGATGGGGAACCAGTCGGCGGTGTAAAAGCCCCTGTAGGTCCAGCCGAAGGGAAAAAGCCAGTGCGCGGCGGGGCCGATGGAGGTGTGCTCTACCAGCCACGCGGTAAAGACTGTCATACCAACATAAAACACCGGCGCGGCCTTGCGGGGGATGGCGTCCCACGCCCTGTGGGTCAGGGCGAAGAACACCATGGAAAAGCCCAGCAGATGCAGGACCCCGAAGCGGATGGGATCGTCAATGAAGGGCAGGCTGGACACCACGGTGATGCCCATGGCGATGGCAAAGCAGATGACGCCCCGGCGCAGATTGCTGTGGGAGAACCGGCAGCAGAGGCCCGCCAGGAAGATGAACAGCCCCGCGAAGATGTAGTGCAGCACGTCAAAGACCGGGTTGGAAAAGATCCACATGGGCGCGCCGCGCAGATTGACCAGGTCGATCAGGAAATGGTGGATCACCATCAGCACCAGCGCCAGTCCCCTGGCGGCGTCGATGGCATCGATGCGTTTTTTCTTCTCCATGGGCCTTATACGTTGAAGCGGAACAGGGTCACGTCGCCGTCGCGCATGACGTACTCTTTGCCCTCGGACCGGACCAGGCCCTTCTCTTTGGCGGCGGCCATGGAGCCGCAGGCCTTCAGATCCTCGAAGGCCACGATCTCGGCTCGGATGAATCCCCGCTCAAAGTCGGAGTGGATCTTCCCCGCCGCCTGGGGGGCCTTGGTCCCCCGGGTGATGGTCCAGGCCCTGCACTCGTCGGATCCGGCGGTCAGGAAGCTGATGAGGCCCAGAAGGGCGTAGGAGCACTCGATGAGCCGGTCAAGGCCGGATTCGGAGAGCCCCAGATCCTCTAAGAACATGGCCCGCTCCTCCTCCGAAAGCTCTGTCAGCTCCTGCTCCGTCTTGGCGCAGATGGGCAGGACCTGGGCGCCCTCGGCGTCGGCCCGGGACTTGACGGCCTTGTAGTAGGCGCTGTTCTCCAGATCGGCGATGCCCGCCTCGTCCATGTTGGCCGCGTAGATCACCGGCTTCAAGGACAGCAGATCCGAGGAGGCCAACAGCGCCGCGTCCTCGTCGCCGCCCACCGGGAAGCTCCGGGCGGACTTGCCGGCGTCCAGATGGTCCCGCAGAGCCTCGAACAGCTCCGCCTCACGCTTGAATTTCTTATCCCCGCCCTTGGCGGCCTTCTGGGCCTTGTCCAGCCTCCGGTTCACCAGCTCCAGGTCGGCCATGATCAGCTCCAGGTCGATGATGTCGATATCCCGCAGGGGATCGGCGCCTCCCTCCACATGGATGACGTTGTCGTCGTCAAAGCACCGCACCACATGGACGATGGCATCGGTGCGGCGGATATTCTCCAGGAATTTGTTGCCCAGGCCCTCCCCTTTGGAGGCCCCCCGCACAAGGCCGGCGATGTCCACGAACTCTATGACGGCGGGGGTGTACTTTTTGGGCTTGTACATGTCCGCCAGGAAGTCCAGCCGCCTGTCCGGCACGGCCACGGTGCCCACGTTGGGCTCGATGGTGCAGAAGGGGTAGTTGGCCGCCTCCGCCCCGGCGTTGGTAATCGCGTTGAAAAGAGTGGACTTGCCCACATTGGGCAGTCCCACGATGCCTAATTTCATTTTCCCTTACCTCATCCGAAAGCCCTTGATTTTCAAGGGCTTTCGCCTTTCCTTGTATTTGCTCTACGCCCATTTTACGCCCATTTTAACCTGCCGCAGGCGTAGAACTCTCAAATTGCCGTATTGCGTTTGTCAGGGATTCATCTGTAACGTGGACATATCTGTCCATCGTCGTTTTTATACTTGCGTGCCCTAAAAGCTGCTGGAGAACCTTCGGCTGTACGCCGCGTTCAATTGCCCGCGTGGCGTAAGTATGCCGCAGCGCGTGCATGCAAAAATGTTTGATACCTGCCTCATCGCACAATTTATATAAGTGCGTGTCATAGGAGCTGTTTTTTGCCGGTTCGCCAGTCCGCCAGTTGACAAACACTAAGTCGCGCATGACAAGACACTTCTTTTCTCCCGTTCTGCTGTCGGTGTACTCTAAGACCTGTGACAGCACCTCAGATTCTTTTCGACTTTCTCTTGCGTCATACCGTTCCTTGAGTATCGAGTATGCCCGATTTGTGAGCGGTATCGTGCGATAGCTTTTCTTCGTCTTAGGCGGTCCGGCCCGCCAATAGCCTTCACCATGCCGGTACTCTAAGCTCTTGTTTACCGTCAAGGTATGCTTTTTCCAATCGATGGAATCCCAGGTCAGTCCAATCAGTTCAGCCGTCCGCATGCCCGTTTCCAATATCGGAGCATATTGCCCATAATTGTGAGAGCGCTTTGCGACCTCAAGGAATCTTTCTTGCTCATCAATGGTCAGATACTTGATATCATCTGCCGCACGAACAGGCTTTGTATAACGAACGCCGTTCATAGGGTGCTTTGCGATAATGTCATTCATAACCGCCGATTTGAAGAAGGTTCCCATTGTGATATAGGTCTGCCGTATGGTTGAGCCTGCGTAGATGGTTTCCATTCGGTTGAGGACGGCTTTACAGTGCATGGGCTTTACGTCCCCTATGCACATGGTTCCAATCACTGGTTGAATGTTCCATTTGTAACGCTCGCGGTAATTTCTCGTTGTGTTTGGAGCGAGGTCACAAACGATGTTTTCAATCCAGTAAGTGAACCACTTGTCTACCGTCATATCCGGGGACGTGACAATCAGGCTGTGCCGGTCTTCATACCTTGCGTCGGCAAGCCAGTTTTTGGCTTCTGGCAACGTCTCAAAATATTTTTCCCTGCGTTTTCCATTCTTGGCATAGTATCTTGCGGAGTACAACCCGTCCTTTCTTTGGTAAATGCCATTGCCGCATTCTTTACCTTTTAAATTTTTACCCATTATCTCTGGACTCCTTTCAAAAAGGAAGGAGTGTCCAACGCAATTATAGAGTATAGCATAAAAGCCAAACCTTTTCAATCTCCATTCGCCGTAGATTTATAGGGTTTTATCAAAATATTATACCACAAAATCTTTGATTTTGTGGTATCAGTCTGTCAAAAAACCACCTCACGCCCAGCATAAACGAGCGTATGAATGACTAAAAATGGCAAATAAGGTGGTAC
>CANRMY010000066.1 GCA_947631845.1 uncultured Oscillospiraceae bacterium
CACACTGGAGCTGTGCTTTGAAGCCCTTAGTTTTGGTGGGGAACCGGTGACGGTCCAGCGGGCGGCGGAGTATTGGGACTGTTCCGTTAAGACCGTGCGGCGGCGGTTCGCGGCCTCCGAGGAGTACACGATCAGCAACAATGTCATCGAGCGAAAACAGCCGTGAAATCTCCTAAAATATGGCAAGAGGGACAGGGACAAAAAAGCCTATATAAATATACATGTCCCTGTCCCAATCAGAGGGGGAACAGGAATAAGGAGAACAGGGGGGTTAAACTCCCCCCCCTGTCCTCTAATCTTCTCCCTGTCCCCTGTTCCTCCGATTCATGATCAAAATTTTGTCCCTTCAAAAAATACTTAGAAAGGAAATGATTCAATGACGCTTGATTTCTTTATGCCGATGGTGCCGCCGCGGGCCACGCATCAGATGAAGCAATGGACGGTGCGGGACGGCAAGCCGGCGCCCTACGAGCCGGCGGAGGTGAAGGCGGCCCGGTCGAAGCTCCTGGCGCATCTGGGACAGCACAGGCCGGAGGCGCCGCTGGAGGGACCGGTCGAGCTGGAGGTCCTGTGGCTGTTCCCGGCCAACGGGCGGCACGGGGACATGACGCCGAAGGTCACACGGCCCGACACGGACAATTTGCAGAAGCTGTTGAAGGACTGTATGACGGCGTTGAAGTTCTGGAAGGACGACGCGCAGGTGTATTGTGAGACGGTGATGAAGTACTGGGCCAATGAGCCGGGGATCGCGGTGCGCGTCACGGACGGACAGAACGATTGACAGGCGGCCAATTGAGGGGAGGCGGCGACAACGGAGAACGTTTTCGGGCGGCGGCTCCAACAGCTCCGGGAGCGGCGGCGAATCTCCCGGCGGGTGCTGGCGGAGCTGTGCGGACTGTCCAAGAATATGATTGGGCGGTACGAGCGGGGGGAGTGTACGCCTGATGTGGAGACGCTAAAGGCGCTGTGCGATTTGTTCGATGTCTCCGCCGACTGGATGATGGGGCGAAAGTAGGCAAAAGGGAGCTGACCTTCGGGCCGGCTCCTTATTTTGAAAAAATTTTTTGAAGTGCCCCATTTATGGGGCATTTGGGTCCGGGGACGTGTTACCATGATGATGAGAAAGTGCAAAGGAGGCGGCGCGGTGAATATCAAATACGGGGCGGACGAGCTGGAAGAGGCCTTTGAGAAGGCCCGGGCGCGGTGCATTGACGGCCACGTGCCGCCGGTGGATTATGTGCTCCACGAGTTTACGAGCATCTCCAACGACACCATGAACAACTACATCAAGTGGGCGGAGGAGATGGAGGCCGGGAAGCGGGAACCGGATCCCGAAGTAATGAGGGCATCGGCGGCGATAAAAAAATGGCAGGAGTTCAAGACGTTCTGGTGGGTGACGCTGGGGGTCACGAACGAGAAGCTTCAGAGCATGGCGATCTTCAACCTGAAACAGCCGTGCAACGGCGGCTACACGGACAAGCCCGTGGGCGCCGTGGGCAACGTGGAGATCGTCATTAACACCCAGGGCGTGGGCGATAAGGCGTTTAAGTGATGCAGGAGATTTGGCAATCGCTGGGAGGGCAATTTGACCAATCGGGCGATTGCGGGTGTGCAGGATTTGCATGATTTAAAAAAGCCTTGCGGCGCAAGGGTTCTTTAGCCGGGTGAATTGAACAAAGCAGTTATTTTGTTCAATGTGGGCGGGAGAACGGGCGAAAAGGGCGCGGATTTTGCAATTTCGGGCAATCGGGCTTGCAGGGCGCGCGGCGGGGGCGTAGATCCGCCCGGCGGGCCGGGAGGGCGCGCCAGGGGCGCGGGCAGGGTGTAGGCGGCGGGTGCCAGTGATGCTGTCTGTCAGGCGACGACCGACCCACCCCCGGCGGAAAAACGGGGGCGCCGCGAGCGGCGGCGTATAGAAAGAATAGCGCACAGCCGCAATGACCACTGTGCAGGAGGCCCCGGCGGGCCGTTGCCCGACGGGGAGAGGAGAAGCGAACCCAGCGCCTGAGCCCGGCTCTTTGGGCCGGGGGAGGTAAAGCGGGTCCCGCGACGACGCAATAGCGCACAGCCGCTTTGCTCTTTGCCGGAACGCATACCCCGGCGGAAAAATGGGGGCCCGTCTTTCCGGGCGGGCGGCGCGAAATTTTTTGGACCAAAAGGAGGGAAGCGGGTATGGCCAGGGACAGACGGGGCAGGCCCCGGACGGTGGACAGCAACCAGGAGCCGAATAACCAGCGGGGCAAGTTTCAGATCACCTGGGATCCCGGCGAGGCCAACCCGAAGCAAAAGCAGTTTTTCGAAGCCCGCACCACCTTCATCGCCTACGGCGGGGCCAAGGGCGGCGGCAAGACCTGGGCCGTGCGCACCAAGGCCGTGGGCGGGGCCATTTTCAATCCGGGCATCAAGATCCTGATCATGCGGCGCACCTACCCGGAGCTGGAGGAGAACCACATCCAGCCCATTGTCGCCAGTGTGAACCAGTCCATTGCCAGCTACAACGCCTCCCTGCGACTGATGACCTTCTTCAACGGCTCCACCATCAAGTTCGGCCACTGGAGCGGGGAACAGTCCGAATCGGAATACCAGGGCATGGAATTCGATTGGATCTTCATAGACGAGGCTACCCAGTTCACCGAGCGGGCCTTCAACTACCTGAAGGGGTGCCTGCGCGGCGTGCGCGGCCAGGAGGTGGGCGGGTATCCCAAGCGCATGTATCTGACGTGCAACCCCGGCGGCGTGGGTCACAGGTGGGTGAAGCGGCTCTTTATCGACCGGGACTACATACAGGACCCGGACAACCCGGAGGGCTGGGAGGATCCCGGCGACTACACGTTTATTCCCGCCACGGTGGAGGACAACAAAGTGCTGCTGATCACATGAAAACGGTTGAAGATGTATTCAAGGCGGCAATGGGCCTGATGGACGAGCTGAGCGCCACCGGCGAGGCCAAGACCGGCGACACAAAGGAGTACGAGTACAGGACGCCGGGGATCGTCAATATGATGATCTCCGAGTACCGTATGCTTGCGGGACAGGCCGGCGGCTTTGTGGCCGTGGAGGGTCTGGAGGATTATATTCTCAAGATCGACGACACCTACGCCATCGGCGTCATGCAGTACGGGCTGGCGGCAAACCTCCTGGTCGACGAGAACCCAACCGCCGCCAGCTTCTACGAGCAGAGGTACGAGGAAATGAGAAATCTGTATTTCGCCCGGAGGCCCGCCGAGGACGGGGAGGAGATCGTGGATATGTACGGGGGGATCGAATACGGGAGGTTTGGAAGGTGGTGAAAGAGGGACGCTTGAGGCACTGATTTGCTAACTAAAATGCTAAGTAAATGCGATTTTAGGCTAAAATAGCGGTGTTCGAGTGGGTTCAAGTCCCGCCTCGCGCACCAGGAAAGGCAGCCTAAAAGGGCTGCCTTTCCTGGTACTTACGGCCTTTGCCTTCGACAAAGGCCGCCCCGCCGCGCAGCGTCGGGGTTCATTTAACGTGAAGGGGAACCCTGACGGTTCCCCTTCACAAATCCCTTCCCTCCGATAGATTTCGGCGGGCAGAAACAGGCTCTTTAACCACATATTCCAGCCAGAAAGGCGAGTAAAGGAGGTATTTCGGAATGAGTGACCGCGAAAAGGTGCTCTCTCTGCTGGACAGCGTTCCGGATTATAAAATGGGCTACTTGCTGGCCTATGTCCAGGGCTTGACCGCCGACGAGGAGGCCGACGACGCCTTTTGCAGGAAGATGTACGAGGATTATTTGAACGATCCTGAGCGAGGCGATATGGTTTCCTTTGAGGAGGCCCTGAAGGAATGTGGGGTGTCGCCGGATGAGCTACGAGATTCGCTTTGAGCGCAAGGCACTAAAATTTATCAATCGGCAGACTCCCGAACAAAAGCGCCGTCTCTTTGCGTCAATTTCCAAACTCCCCGAAGAGGGGGATCGGAAAAAGCTCGCGGGTCGGGATGATGTGTACCGGCTCCGTGTCGAAGATTTCCGGGTAATCTACACCGTGGAGCGGGAGATCGTCACCGTCCGGGTGCTGGACGCCGGGAACCGCGGCGACATATATAAGTGACTGTCAAGACGATTGACACATACAGGCGATAAACCGAGAGCGGGGGCGTATTTGCCCCCGCTCTTATGCGTTTGCCCCTTTTCAGGGGCGCGTTTATGTGATATAATCAGGTATATTCTTGCTGCGGACACAGGACGGTGGGATTTTTATGATCACAAAGGTACTTTTCGGAAAGCCCTACAAGACGGACGCCATTACGGCCCAGGTGCCGGAGGCGGCGGAGGCCGCCCGGTTCCGGGTCACGGCGGGGGAGCGCTCGCTCACCTTTACCTGCCCTCTGGGGCCGGAGGACGCGGTCTACGGCCTGGGGGAGACTATGGGGCCGGTGAACAAGCGCGGGGGGCGGTATATCTCCTTCAACACCGACACGGCGGAGCACGAGGACACGAACCCCTCCCTCTACGCGTCCCACAATTTCCTGGCCGTGGACGGGGAGCGGCCCTTCGGGGTCTTTTTCGACACGCCGTCCCGGGTGGTTTTTGAGATCGACTACAACCGCTCCGGCGTGATCCGGGTGGTCTGCGAGACGGCGGATCTGACGCTCTACCAGATCGAGAGCGGGAGCGTCTGGGAGGTGTGCCGGGAGCTTCTGGCCGCCGTCGGCCCCTGCTATCTGCCGCCGCTGTGGGCCTTCGGGTACGGGCAGAGCCGGTTCGGATATGAAACGCCGGAGGATTTCCGCAAGGTGGCGGACGGGTACCGGCAGAACCACATCCCCCTGGATTACATCTGCATGGACATCGACTATATGGACGGATACCGGGATTTCTCCTTCAACAACAAGCACTTCCCGGACATCGCCGCCTTTGTCCGGGAGATGCGCGGGCGCGGCGTGCGCCTGGTGCCCATCGTGGACGCGGGGATCAAGATCGAGCCGGGGGATCCGGTCTACGAGGAGGGGATCCGAAACGCCTATTTTTGCCGGAACAAGGACGGCGGCTTTTTCCAGGCGGCTGTCTGGCCGGGGATGACACACTTCCCGGATTTCCTGAATACAATGGCAAGGGCGTGGTTCGGCGGCCTCTACCGGTTCTACACGGACGCCGGGATTGAGGGCTTCTGGAACGACATGAACGAGCCGGCCATCTTTTACAGTGAGTACAGCAAGGGACCCAAGAGCGTGCCCCTCCGGCTCCTGATGAGCCTGCTCCCGGGGGACAGGCGGAAGGAGAAACAGCGGAAGGCGCTTTTGCGGGACTATAAGTCCTTCTACCACGACATGGACGGGCGGCGGGCGCGTCACTACGACGTCCACAACCTGTTCGGGGCCATGATGACCAGGGCCACCGGCGAGGGGCTGACGAAGCTCCTGGACCACCGGTATATGCTCTTCTCCCGCTCCAGCTACATCGGCGCGGGCCGGTACGGCGGGGTCTGGACCGGGGACAACACCTCCAAATGGGAGCATCTGCGGCTGAACGTGCGGCATATGCCCTCCCTCAACATGTGCGGGTTCCTGTTCTCCGGCGCGGATACGGGCGGCTTCAACGGCAATTGCACCAGGGAGCTGCTGTTGCGGTGGCTGGCCTTCTCCGCCTTCACGCCGCTGATGCGCAACCACACCGGGAAGTTCACCCGCGCCCAGGAGGCCTACGAATTCGGGGACACGGAGGCGTTTCGCCGGATCATCGGTCTGCGGTACAGACTGCTTCCGTATATCTATTCCGAGTACATGAAGGCGGCGCTCCGGTCGGATCTGTACATAAAGCCGCTGGCGTTCGTCTACCCGGGAACGGGGGACATCGAGGATCAGCTTCTGGTGGGCGACAGCCTGATGATCGCGCCGGTGGTCGAAGAGGGGGCCGCGGGCCGGCGCGTCTGTCTGCCGGAGGCCATGACCATGGTGCGGTATGACGGGGAGTTTCACTGCGATCCGGTGGACGCGGGATGGATAGAGGTGGAAGCGGCGGTGGATGAAGTCGTGTTCTTCATCCGGCGCGGCAAGCTCCTGCCCGTGGGGAAACAGATCGAGAGCACGGCGGACTACGACCCGGAGCACCTGACCCTGCTGGGCGACGGGGAGACCTACGAGCTCTACGCCGACGACGGCCTGACCCGCGCCTGCGGCGAGGAGAATATCAGGGTGCTACGGAAAGAGTAGGGGCGGCCGTCCCGGTCAACCACCGGGCGGTCAATTATCGTGGGACGGGCCGCCAAGAGAGGCGGCCCCTACAGGAATCGTTGGACGGAATAAACGGGAAATTCTAAAGTCCCCGCGCAAGACGGCGGGCCGCCGAGGGCGGCGGCCCCTACGGCGTATAACGAGAAATTTCCAGAAAGTCGAAGGACGGGCCGGCCAGTGTCCGGCCCCTACAGGAACTATTCTGACCCACCGCAGCAATGTAGGGGCCGATGACAACATCGGCCCACATGCCGCATCATCGAATTCTCGGAAAGCTTTCAATCAGCCCCGTAGGGGCCGCCTCTCCAGGCGGCCCGCGAAATGCCGATTTTCATTGATAGGAGGGACCACCTTGGAACGGGAAAAGGCCATTGTGCGCGTTAGCGCGGTGGGGATCGTCGTGAATATCGTCCTGGTGGCCTTCAAGGCCGCCGTGGGCTTCGTGTCCGGCTCGGTGGCCATCGTCATGGACGCCCTCAACAACCTGACGGACGTGCTGTCCTCCGTAATCACCATCGTGGGCACCAAGATCGCCGCCAAGGCCCCGGACAAAAAGCACCCCTACGGCCACGGGCAGGTGGAATATGTCACCAGCGTCACCGTTGCGGTGGTGATCCTGCTGGCCGGCGTCATGGCGCTGGTGGAGTCGGGGAAGAAGATCGTGGAGCCGGAGGCGGCGGTCTACAGCGTCCTTTCATTGGTCATCATCGCCGTATCCGTGGCCGGGAAGCTCCTGTTGGGCCGGTACGTGAAGGCCCGGGGCCGGAAGCTCAACTCCGAGGCGCTGATCGGCTCCGGGACGGACGCCCTGCTGGACGCGCTGATCTCCCTCTCCACCCTGGCGGCGGCGGTGGTGTCCATGATCTGGCATATGAATCCGGAGGGGTGGCTGGGCCTGGTCATCGCCGTGGTGATGCTCCGCTCCGGCGTCCAGCTTCTGATGACGAGCCTGGGGGAGATCATCGGCGCGCGGGTGGACAGCGAGCTGTCCGGCCGGCTCAAGGCGTTCATCTGCCGGTATCCCGGCGTGCTGGGGGCCTATGACCTGACGCTCCACCGCTACGGGCCGGAGAAGATCATCGGATCGGTCCATGTGGAGCTGCCTGACGAGATGACGGCCAAGGACATCCACGCCCTGACGCGGCAGATCTCCGAGGATGTTTTTCAGGATTTCGGGATCCTGCTGACCATCGGCATCTACGCCTCCAACACGTCGGTGGGGGAGTTTGCCGGGATGAAGGAGGAGCTGAGGGCGCTGATCGTCCAATACCCGGAGGTGCTGCAGATGCACGGGTTCTACGTGGACACCGAGCGGGGACTGGTGACCTTTGATTTGATCATTGATTTCGAGTCCAAGCGCAAGGAGCAGATCCGTGACCAGCTGATCGCCCGCATGAAGGAGCTCTACCCGGCCTACGATTTCGCCGTGGTGCTGGACAGTGATATCAGCGATTGATAAAAGGTGTCCGCCTCATCCCGGCGGGGGTTATAAGGTTTCCGCCCTCATAGGGCGGAGTGATTTGCTTTCTCCTCTTTTGTGTTGACAAAAGAGGAGAAAGCAACAAAGAGGAGAAAAACAACCAGAGGGGGGATTTCGTATTTCCCCCCTCTGGACTCCTCCTTGAATCGACCAGAGGGGGCTTGCGAGCCCCCATCTGGACTCCCCCGGGGAGCGCCCGCACGAAAATAGGCGCAACGTTGAAAGTCACCACACGATTATAGCCACACCAGCGCGGGTGAAGTAGGAGCGAAGGCTCTGTTGACAGAGCGGTGAGCGGCTAAGCGAGTTAAACGCAAAGACAATGCGACGACGTACCGCGCGGATATGAATGGGACCATGGGTATCGTCCATCTCCGCGTCAGCCGTCCCGCCGAAATATAGCTTGGGCCCGGTTCACCACCGGGCCCAAAAAATTGCTTTTCTCCTCTTTGTTACTTTCTCCTCTTTTGTCAACACAAAAGAGGAGAAAGTAAGTCTTTCCCGCCCTTATAAGGGCGGACTCCTTATAACCCCCTACCGGGGTGAGGCGTTCAGATCACCACACCCGCCAGATCCAGGGCGATGCCGGTGAGGACGGCGGAAATAAGGGTGTAGAGCAGGAGCTTCACGTTATCGCCCATGGCGCGGCGGTTGATGCGGAAGAGGACCAGGAGGCCCACGCCGGAGGCGGAGAGCAGGCCCGCCATCATACTGCCCGTGGACATGGCCCCGGAGAGGTAGAGCTGGGTGATGAGGATGGAGGCGGCGCAGTTGGGGATGAGGCCCACAAGGCCGGAGAGCGCCGGCCCCAGCACGGGCCGGTCCAGCAGCAGGGAAGACAGGACGTCCTCTCCCACAAAATGGAGGACGAGCCCCAGAAGCAGATTCACCGCCAGCACGAACGCCGCGATCTGCAACGTGTGCAGCAGGGCGGAGAGCAGGATCCCCCGTTCCTCACAGCCGCAGTTTTCCTCCCGGCACAGCTCGTGGAGATCCACCCGTTCCCCCTCGTGCCGGCACAGCCGGAAGATCCGATCCGCCGCCAGCCCCCAGAGGAGCCCCGCCAGCACCTTGACGCCCAGGAGCTTCAGGATCGTCACAGGGGAGACGGCCGAGGAGATGAGAATGGGCAGCATCTCGTCGGAGGTGGACAGGAACACCGCAATCAGCGTCCCGGCGGAGATGAGCCGCTGGGCGAAGAGATTGGATGCCGAGGCGGAGAAGCCGCACTGGGGGACGATCCCCACCAGCGCCCCCAGCACCGGCCCCAGAACGCCCGAGTGGCGCACCAGCTTCAAGGAGCCCTGTTCGGCCTTTTCCTCGATAAATTCCAGCACCAGATAGGTCAAAAAGAGAAAGGGGAGCAGCTTCAAGGTGTCCAAAGCCGCGTCCAAAAGCACATCCAGCATCTTTGCCTCCAAAACTTCACTATAAGATTGTATTTTACCATTCTTGACGGCATTTCGCAACAAAAAAATATTTTTATTTCTATTGACCAATTTGATGGCGGCATTTTGCCGAAATTTGGGCAGACTATTGAAATTTTCCCCAAAATACGTTATGATTGGTATAAGTGTTGATGCCGTTTTACCGGCAAAACGACATGAATTTACAACATAAGGAGGAACTCGCATATGAAACATCTGGCAAAGAGAACGTTGTCGTTTGTACTCGTTCTCACGATGCTCCTGAGCGCCGTCGCCGTGACGGCCCTGGCGGCGGACGACGTTCTCATCGCGCCAAATCCCAACGCCGCCCCCAACAAGCATGTGCTGGAGGCCAATACCCTCACGGCGTTTGCTGATGGAAAGAAAGACGGAGACACCGAGGTCGTAGAGGATTATTTCACCATTCTATACTCCTCCAAGTCCAAAGTGGACAGCAGCAAAAGGACCTGGGAAGACGCGTACGCCTCCTCCCAGCGTATCAATTTCGGCGGCAAGGCTACCACTGAGAAAAACGCCGTCAAGTTCACCACCTCCGGCCCCGCCACGGTGAAGATCTGGTGGGTCCAGGCCGGCGATGACAACCGGGAATACGCCATCCTCAACGCCGCCGGTGAGGTGGTCGTCAAGACCTCCGGCACCTATACGAAGGGCGAGCCGTATATGTCCACCCTGGAGCTTACCGAGGCGGGCACCTACTTCCTGGGCGGCGAGACCAACAACAACTACCTCTTCAAGCTGGAGGTCACCGAGACGGTTGGCTCCAAGGCCCCCCGGGCCGATTGGGCCGACGTGGCGCTCCCCGTCATCAAGAGCGTGGAGACAGATCCCAAGGAGCCCGGCAAGGTGAACGTCACCGTCACCGGCGCGGTGGGCTATGACGCCGCCGACCAGATCACCGTCATCATGCGCGACGCCGACGGCTGGCAGCTGAAGAGCCTCAACTCCCTGGCTGAGAAGGACGAGCATGTGCTGTCCTTTGAGCCGGACGCCTCCGGGACGTATACCTTCTCCGTTTTTGCTGCCCGCGAGAAGGAGACAGCCGTCCACAAGGGGGAGGAGACCGCCGAGCTCAAGTTCACCTATCCTTTGGGCGTTCCTGTCATGAAATACGCCGTCAACGACGGCAAGGGCGGCCTCACCGTGGAGTGGAACCCCGTGAAGGAGGCCACCGGTTATGAGGTCACCGCCGGGGGCAAGACCGTCACCACCACGGGTCTCAACGCCACCAAGGCCACTGTTGAGGGCCTGAAAGTGGGCGATAAGGCGCAGGTCACCGTCAAGGCCCTCCGGGACAAGGAGGAGGGCAAGGCCTGCGAGGCCATGGAGGTCACCGTCTCCGACAAGGCGGAGGTGGCCTGGGTGTTCTCCACCTTCGGCACCAGCACCAAGCCCGCCAACGACTTCTATGAGCTCCTGGAGGACGGCAGCGTCAGAGTCGTCTCTCGGGAGGGCGCGGGCAAGATCCAGCCCGCTGCCGAGGACGGCCTGGCCTTCTATTACACCGCCGTCGACCCCAAGACCACCAATTTCGTGCTCACCGTCACCGCCAACGTCAACACCTGGACATACAACAACGGCCAGGAGGGCTTTGGCATCGGTGTTCTGGATCAGGTGGGTGTCAACGGCAGCACCGCGCCGGTGTGGACAAACTCCTTCATGCTGGCTGTGACGGGCCTGAGCTCTGTGTCCAACAAGCGTCTGGGTGTGGGCGCGCTGGCGCGCACCGGCGTCACCGAGTACAGCTCCACAAAGCCTGACAGCTTTGCCGGTACCTGGCTTGCCGATCTGAGCGGCGTCGCCGATGACGTGGCCAGGAACCTGGTGGGAAAAGCCACCAACCAGGATTCCCTGGATTCCCGCGGCCCCACCCTCAGCCCCGCGCTCACGTCCTTCAAGCTGAAGCTTGAGAAGAACGACCAGGGCTACTTTGTGACCTACACCGACCACAACGGCGTGGCGCACACCGAGAAGTATCCCGAGGAGCTCAGCCAGGTGGACGATTACATCTACGTGGGCATGTTCGCCGCCCGCCGTATGGACGTGACCTTCAGCGATATCAGCTTCACCACCTCCGCGTCCTCCGGCTCCTCCGCCGGTACCGGCGCGGAAAAGACCGTGACGCCCGATTATTCCTTCAAGAATCCCACTGTCTCCAACACCGAGGCCTTCGCTCTGGACTTCCGGGCCAACGCCGACGGCAAGGTGGAGATCACCGACAATGCCGGTACGGAGCTTTACAAGGGCGTCGTCAAGGCGGGGGAGAAGATCACCGTCCCCGTGACCCTGACAAAGGGCGACAACACCTTTAAGGCCGTCATGACCCCGGATGCCGGCTTCACCGTTGACGGCGCGAAGCTCACCAGCTACGAGGCCGCCACCCTCACCACCACCGTCAAGTTCGCCGTGGACGGGCGCGCCACCATCTACGTGGCCCCCAACGGCAAGGCAGACGCCGCCGGCACCAAGGCCGCTCCCACCACCCTGGCCGCCGCCGTGAAGGATCCCGCCCCCGGCGCCACCATCATCCTGCTGGCCGGCACCTATAAGCTGACCTCCGGCGTCACCGTGGACAGGGGCATCAACGGCACCGAGGAAAAGCCCATCACCCTGATGGCCGATCCCGCCGCCGCCACCCGTCCCGTCCTCGACTGGGGCGAGAAGGGCAACGGCCTGCGGATCAACGGCGACTGGTGGTATCTGGTGGGCTTCGACTCCACCCGCTCCACCGCCAAGGGCGTCCATATCGGCGGCAATCACAACGTGGTGGAGAGAGTCTGCGTCTATGAGAACCTGAATACGGGCCTGTCCATCAGCCGCATCAACTTCGGCGATTCCATCCCCGACTGGCCCAGCTATAATACCATCCTCAACTGCTCCGCCTGGCTCAACGCCGACGCCGGATACGAGGACGCCGACGGCTTCGAGGCCAAGCTGACCGTGGGTGTGGGCAACGTCTTTGACGGGTGCGTCGCCGCCTACAACGCCGACGACGGCTGGGATCTCTTCGCCCGCGGCGCGGCCATCGGCGCCGTCACCGTCAAGAATTCCGTGGCCTTTAAAAATGGCTGGGATATCGTAGACGGCAAGGAGGTCAACGCCGGCAACGGCAATGGCTTCAAGCTGGGCGGCGGCAACATCCCCGTGGAGCACAAGATCGTCAACTCCGTGGCCTTCGATAACAAGGCCAACGGTTTTACCTGCAACTCCAACCCCGCCCTGAAGATAGAAAACTGCACGGCCTACAACAACGGCAAGGGCAACCTGGCCCTGTACACCAACGTCGCCGACATGGACACCGCCTTTGAGGTCAGGGGCTTCCTCTCCTACAAGGGCGGCAGCGACGACAGGATCGCCTCCCAGGGTGCGCAGGTGAAGGCGGATTACCTGGGCGGCACCAACTACTATCAGGGCCATATCTCCGGCGAGGACGTGGCGGAGAGCTGGTTCAAGAGCCTTGACACCGCAACCGCCATTAAATCCGGCATCACCCGCAACGACGACGGGACCATCTCCCTGAACGGCTGCCTGGAGCTCACCGACAAGGCCCCCAAGGACGCCGGCGCGCGTCTCCCCGGCGCGCAGGGCCAGAACTTCCGTGACATCGTCAAGGGCAGCTGGTACTATGACGCCGTCCTGAAGATCACCAAGCAGGGCCTGGTGAAGGGCACCTCCGCCGCCGCCTTCACCCCCAACGGCACCTTCACCCGCGCCGAGATGGCCGTCATCCTCCACCGTGCGGCCAATAACCCCAAGGCCGCCGCCCAGTCCGCGTTCAAGGACACCGACCGCAAGACCGGCAGCTGGTACATCGACGCCGTTGACTGGACAGCCGAGAAGGGCTATATGACCGGCCCCGGCGACGGCACCTTCCATCCCGGTGCGAATATCACCCGTCAGGAGCTGGTGAAGACCCTTTACGCGTACGCCAAGGCCGTGGGCGTTGACGTGACCGTTACGGAAACCGCCGCCTTTAAGGACGGCGCCTCCATCGCCCCCTGGGCCAGAGACGCCATGTCCTGGGCCTTCGCCTCCGGCGTGATCCGCGGCGACGGCACCGGCAGCGCCAATCCAGGCAAGACCGCCACCCGCGGCGATATGGCCGTCATCATCGCCCGCTTCGTGGATCTTCTGAACAAATAAGCGCCTAAGCTGAATCATGTTTTACCCGCAGGGGCCGCCGAAAGGCGGCCCCTGCCTCAGTCTGTCAAAAAACCACCTCACGCCCAGCATAAACGAGCGTATGAATGACTAAAAATGGCAAATAAGGTGGTA
>CANRMY010000067.1 GCA_947631845.1 uncultured Oscillospiraceae bacterium
GCGAATACTTGGAGCCCGAGGTTAAGCCGGTTCCGCGACGACGCTACCGCGCGGATATGAATGGGACCATGGGTATCGTCCACCACCGCGGCAGCCGTCCCGCCGTAACAAAGCCTGGGCTCGGTTCACCACCGGGCCCAAAAGTTGCTTTTCTCCTCTTTGTTACTTTCTCCTCTTTTGTCAACACAAAAGAGGAGAAAGTAAATCTTCCCTGCCCTTATAAGGGCGGATCCTCCGCCGCCCGGTTGGGCGGCACCCCCGCCGGGGCGAGGTCATATACTGGTGACGAGAACAACGGCGTTCACCGGGTGGTGGACGCCGCATTTTTGGGAGGTATGTTTTATGTGTGGGATCGCGGGGCAGGTCGGCGGAGAAATACGGCCCCTCCTGCCCGTTTTCCAGGATATGCAGGCTTCTCTCTCCCGGCGGGGGCCGGATCAGCGGGGGATGGCCCTTTCGGATACGGCGGCGCTGATCCACGCGCGGCTGGCGGTGATGGACCCGGAGAACGGCCGTCAGCCCATGGTCTTCGGCCCCTATACCCTTCTCTACAACGGGGAGCTTTATAACACGCCGGAGCTTCGGCGGGAGCTGACGGATCTGGGCCACGCCTTTGAGACGCGCTCGGACACGGAGGTGCTGCTGCACGCCTTCGCCCAGTGGGGGGAGGCGGCGGTGGAGAGGCTCAACGGCATCTACGCCTTCGCGGTGTGGGACGAGGACCGCCGCAGGCTCTTCCTCTGCCGGGACCGGATGGGCGTCAAGCCCCTTTTCTACGCCCGCCGCCGGGGGGCGCTGCTGTTCGCCTCGGAGCTGAAGGCCCTGCTGCGCCACCCCTGGGTGGAGCCGGAGCTCACCCGCCAGGGTCTGGCGGAGGTCCTGCTGCTGGGGCCGGGCCGGGTTCCGGGGAGCGGCGTTTTCAAGGATATTTTCGAGCTTCTGCCGGGCCAGTGCGGCTTCTATGAGCCGGATGCCGACGCGCTGACCCTCCGCCGGTACTGGCGTCTCCGGGACGCCCCCTGCCGGGACACCTTCCCGGAGGCGGCGGAGAAGGTGCGGGCGCTGGTGACCGACGCCATCACCCGTCAGCTGGCGTCCGACGTGCCGCTGTGCACCTTCCTGTCCGGCGGGCTGGACTCCTCCCTCATCTCCGCCGTGGCCGACGGGGAGTACACCCGGGCGGGCCGGCGGTTGGACACGGTCTCGGTGGACTACCTGGACAACGCCCGGTATTTCAAGGCCGGCAAGTTTCAGCCCACCGCCGATCCGGCGTTCATTGAGATCATGGCGGAATTCCTGCACGGCCGCCACCATCTCATCACCCTGGACACCCCGGAGCTGGTGTCGGCCCTCTATGAGGCCGTGGAGGCCAGGGATCTGCCGGGGATGGCGGACGTGGACTCCTCGCTCCTTCTCTTCTGCCGGGAGATCAAAAAGATCGCCACCGTGGCGGTGTCCGGCGAGTGCGCCGACGAGATCTTTGGCGGCTACCCCTGGTACCGGGATCCCACGATCCGGGAGCGGGAGGGCTTCCCCTGGGCCCAGTCCACCGCCTGGCGGGCCTCCTTCCTGAAGGACGGCGTACTGGACGTGGAGCCGGCGGAATTTGTGGACTACTATTACCGCAAGACCTGCCGGGAGAGCGACATTCTCCCCGGCACAAGCCCCTTAGAGACACGGATGAAGCAGATGATGAATCTGAACGTGGACTGGTTCATGCAGACGCTCTTAGACCGGAAGGACCGCATGAGCATGTGGTCCAGCCTGGAGGTGCGCGTCCCCTTCTGCGACCACCGGATCGCGGAATATCTCTACACCGTCCCCTGGGCGTACAAGGATCACGGCGGATACGAAAAGGGCCTCCTGCGGGAGGCCATGCGGGGGGTCCTGCCGGAGGAGGTGCTCTGGCGCAAGAAAAGCCCCTACCCCAAGACCCACAACCCGGCCTACCTCCAGGCGGTGAACCGGGAGCTGGAGACGGTCATCGCGGACAAGAGCCAGCCCCTCCACCAGATCGTCCGGGAGGACGCCCTGCGGGCGCTGATGGTCTCCGACCGGGCCGTGCCCTGGTACGGCCAGCTGATGACCACCCCCCAGACCGTGGCCTGGTTCTTGCAGCTCAACCACTGGCTGAAGGTATACAAGGTAAAGCTTCTGTAAGCCGCCTGAACGGAAAAAGATCCATACCCGTCCCCGGGCATGGATCTTTTCTTGTGTTTTCTGAATTTTTACCGTCTTCTCCGGTTGCTGCAGCGCTCGGATTTGCGCATGGCGTCAGACAGCTTGCCCTCCGAGTCCTTCATGAAGCGCTTGAGCTTGTCCTCAAAGGCGGCGTCCACGGGCCCTTCGGGCGGGACGGCGGCATAGGGATCCGGCTTGAACTGTCCGGCGGGGCGGGACGGGGCGGGACGGGGCGCGGCGGGGCGCGGCGGCTTTGGGCGCGGCTCCGGGCGCGGTTGAGCCTGCTTGATGGACAGATTGATCCTGCCCTGCTCGTCGATGCTCAGCACCTTGACCTGCACCTCCTGGCCCACCGAGACAAAGTCCGCCACGTTGGATACGAACGTGTTGGCGATCTCGGAGATATACACCAGGCCCGATTTTCCCGGCGCCAGCTGAACGAAAGCGCCGAATTTGGTGATCCCGGTGACCTTTCCGGTCATCACCGCTCCCTTTTGAATGTCCATTCTTTTTCCTCTCTCAAACGGTCTCCCACGAAATGCCGGCCCTCCGGCTCATAACGAACCTCCGCTTAAACGGGGATTCGCGTCATTCTCCGCTGTTGACGTAGATCTCCTCGCCGGGGTCGATGAAGCCGTGCTCCCGGGCGATGTCGCGGATCACGTCCTCGTCCGTGCTGTGCTCGATGTCGTACTGCATACCGTCCACGCTGGCCGCCAACTGGGCCTCGTAGTTCTTGAGCTCCTCAAGCTCGCTTCGCTTTTGCTTTTCCAGATCGCTTTGGCCGATCTTTGTCACCAGCGCGTAGATCAGCAGCACTGCCAGCACGATCTTCGTAAGCATACCTGTACGTCTTAGCCGCATCTTCCGTGTCCCTCGCTTCGGGCGCTGAGGCGCGCCGTTTATTGGTAAGTATTATTGTAAACCTTTTTTTCACGGATGAAAAGGTTTTTTTTAAAATTCGTCGAAATTTTTCAAAACTTTTTTTCAGGACCCGGAGCGGAGCGGCCAAAATGAACAGGATCCGGCCCACCACGGCCGCCAGAAAGGCCCCGAAGGCCAGGATCGGCGGGCTGACCGTCAGAAAATAGAGCACAGCGCCCAGGGCGGCCATGAGCTGGAGAAAGAGCCGCTGCCGCCCGCCCCCGGCGGACAGGCCCAGGGCGAAGAGCATAAAGGCCGCCGCCATCCAAAAGACCGCGTCCGTTACAAAGGTGACGGCGCGCCCCTTCACGCTCCGCCGCAGGACCCGCAGCAGGTCGTAGAGCACCCCCGCGAAGACGCCGCACAGCAGGCCCGCCCCCGCCTCGGCTAACTGTGAGCTTACGGTTACCTCCATGGCTCACCTGAAAAGCCTGGCAAAGAAGCCCTCGCCCTTTACCGGCGCGTCCTCGTATTCCAGGGCGTCCACCCGCCCCGTGACCACCACGTCGCCGCTGTCCACGCTGAGCTTCTCCATGTGCAGCTCCTCCCCGTGGACGATCAGTGTCCCCTGGGTCGTCCCCATGACGATCTCCTGCTCGTTGAAGCTCTCCACATCCGTCACCCCGGACACCAAAAGCCTCCCCCGGCCCTCCATGCTCAGGCTGTGGGCCGCCTGCGCCAGGGGCCGTCTCTCCTCTCCCGCCATCTGTCTCCTCCTTTAATACTAAAATCCAATTAAAATAAGACATTCGCAACGGTCTCTTTCGCATCATGCCGCGTCAACCGCCTTGGAAATACCAATGGGTATTCCCTGCGGCGTCTTCCTTGCCTGACACAAAAGATCCCGCTGCTCGGTGTCTTTTTTAATCGGATTTTAGTATCAGGTCATTCCGCGGACCCCCGCCCGCGCGGTTGTCCCGCTCTATATATACGGCCCGGGGGCAAAGAATATTTGGGAATTTTTGTCTCTTTTTGGAAAAGGGGTTGACAAATCCTCCCGGTTGGTATATATTTCATTTCGTTACTTTTTGTAACTAATTTGTAACTTCTTTGAGAGTGAGGTCATTTTGTTGTTCTCTGAAAGACACCGTAAGACGGTCGCGAGCCGCGTCCGGGCCGGACGCGTGAAGCTTTTGGCGGGGATGACGGCACTGGGCCTTTGCCTGACGTTGACGGCCCTGACCCCCGGGCATGTGTCCGCCACCGCTGTTTACAAGGAAGAGGGGCCCGCCGGGGAGAGCGGCCTTGTGGACGCCGTGGCGGTGACGGTAAACGGCGTCCACGCCGTGACCGTGGACAGCGCGGAGACGGCCCGGGCGCTTCTCCGGGAGATCAAGGCAGGCTATTTGACGCCGCGCACCGAGTCGGCGGCGTTCCGGGAGAGCGTGGAGCTGCTCCCCTGCCTCACCGCCCCGGAGTGCGTGATGGCCCCGGCGGACGCCAGGGCGCTGTTGGATCCGGAGAACACCGCCTCCCCCGTGGCCCTCACCGTCCTGACCATGGTCACGGTGACCAGGGAGGAGGCCGTCCCCTATGATACCGAGACGGTGATGATCCCCGACGGGTACGAGGACGAGACGTCCGTCACCCGCGCCGGCGTGGACGGGGCGGCGGCGAACACCTACTCGGTCATCTATGAAAACGGCCGGGAGGAGCTGGCCACCCTGACGGACAGCCGGATCCTGGCGGAGCCGGTCAGCGAGATCGTGACCCGGGGGGCCCTGCCCGGCTCCCGGTACGACTCCCGGGGCGTCTATATCTGGCCCACCACCGGCGTGCTCACCAGCAAATTCGGCGGCCGGACGATCAGCATCGGCTCCACGAACCACAAGGGCATCGACATCGGCAACGCCGCCGGCACCCCGGTGATGGCCGCCGACGGGGGCCTGGTGATCTTCGCCGGGAAAAACGGCGGGTACGGGAATTTCGTGGCCATCCGGCACGACAACGGCGCGGTGACCCGCTACGCGCACATGCGCAAGCTCTTAGTGGAGGAGGGCCAGCGGGTGGCCCAGGGCCAACAGATCGGGGAGATGGGGCGGACGGGCACCGCCACCGGCAATCATCTGCATTTTGAGATCCTCCCCGACGGCGAGACGCGGGTGGACCCCGTGGGCCTGCTCACCGGCAAGCTGCAGCGGCGCTGACCGCGTTCGGCGGCGTATCCGAAAAAATCCGGGGAAGTTTGTGAAAAAAGCCTTGACAACGGAAACAAAATACCCTATAATAGCAAGGCTTGCATAAAGAACCACTCAACCGGATGGAGAAGTCGCGTAGCCCGGTCGAGCGCGCACGATTGGAAATCGTGTAGGGGTCAAAAGCTCCTCGAGGGTTCGAATCCCTCCTTCTCCGCCAAAGGAAAAAGCCGCCTGTGGGCGGCTTTTTCCTTTGGCGGAGAAGGAGATCATTTCGATCGGAAGGGGAACCCTGACGGTTCCCCTTCCCATCCCTTCCCTCCGATGGATTTTGGCTGATACGGAATTATAGTAATGAAAAATTCCGTTCGATTGGCTTGCATAAATCGTACGATTTTGCTATAATAACTATGCGGACACCAGCATCGGCGAAAGGAGGACTCACGATGTCTATTACAGCCACAGAATTAAAGCTCAACTTGGGAAAATATCTCCGGATTGCCGAGAGTGAGGACGTTTTCATCACCCGTAACGGAAAGGTCATTGCCAAGCTGTCAAACCCCTATCAGGACCGGGTGGACGCGGTCAAGTCCCTCTACGGTTTCCTGCCCGCTGACGTGACCCTGGAGGAAACAAGGGACGAGAGGCTTGACAGGATATGAGGGTATTGCTGGACACCTGCGTCGTCGTGGATTTTCTACAGCGGCGGGAGCCCTTCTGTGACGATGCCTACGCGATTTTTCTGGCGGCGGCCAATCGACGCTTTGACGGTTTCGTGACCGCCAAGTCCCTGATAGATATTTACTGCCTGACCCATCGGTTTACACACGACGACGCAAAGACCCGCAAGGTGCTGTCCACGCTGCTGATCCCACTGGATCTCTTAGACACGGCAGGACTTGACTGCCGTAAGGCGATCTCATCGGAGATTTCTGACTTCGAGGATGCCGTCATGGCTGAGACCGCGATCCGCACAGGGATGGATACTATAGTCACAAGAAACACGCGGGACTACGCAAAATCCACCGTTCCGGTGTGTACGCCTGCGGAGCTTTTGACAATGTTGGGATCCAACGAAGAAAAGGGTTAAACCGATGCGCTCAAGGCTTTTTGAGAAACAGGGCTTTTAACCGCTTACTCCAAAAAAGGCCGCCGATAGGCGGTCTTTTTTATGTGGAATATGTACCTCATGTCTCGTAGGGGCTGTCCAGGGAGTAGTCCCAGCGGTCGCCGCCGCGGTAGGCGTCCCGGAAGTAGTTGTGCTTCCCGTCCCCGGCAAACCAGAAATAGCCCGCCGGCAGGACGCGGCCCGTACTGTCAAGGCCGTTTTTTTCGTCGTTCCAGCGCCTCAGCACGTCCCCGGCCAGGGCGAGGAACTCCTCCTCCAGCGGCGCCCGCTCCAGGTAATAAAACTGCCCCGGCGCGGTCACCACCTCCGCGACGGTCTCCCCCTCAAAATCCGGGCTGTCCAGGCGGTTCAGCACCGTCCAGGCCACGCACGCCCGCTCCGTTTCACTGCCAATCCCCCCGGCCTCCGACCACATCAGCTTCGCCAGCATCTCCACATCGGCCCGGGTGTAATACGTCACGTATTCCTCTTCGGGGGATTCGGGCTTGTCCGCCGGCTCCGTCAGCGCCGCCGGGCGGGCGGAGGCTTTTTCATAGCAGATCCTGGCGCAGGCGGGCATGGCGGTCAGCACCATGACGCCGGCGATCAGTCCAAGCAAGACTGTTCTCATTTGATCACACTCCTTGTCCCCATCCTATGCGGGCGGGAGCGTGAATATTCCTTTTATTCAAAAAATAACATAATAAAAAGACGGGACAGCATCGGCTGTCCCGCGCTTTTTTCACGCAAGCGTGCTAATGGCCCCCCGCCGGGCCGTTCTCTGGGAACCCAAACGGCCCGGCGGCCGTTTGGGAGAGGAGGAGCGAAGCCCGCGCCCGAGGGCGAATACTTGGAGCCCGAGGTAAAGCGGCTTCCGCGACGACGTCACGCTTCGGTAAATTCCTCGTCCAGCGGCGGGAGCTCACGGCCCGCAAGCTCCGCGATGATCATGCGGCGGGTGACGATGCCGCACAGCGCGCCCCGGTCGTCCACCACGGGGACGAAATTCTGCTGGAGCGCCGCGTCGATAAGGCTCTCCTCGCTGGCCGTGATGGCGATGGGCGGGCAGAAGTCATGGCGCATGATCTCCCCCACCGTGTGGCGCTCCATCTCCGGCGCGGCGCCGTTCAGGCTGTCGAAAAACCGCAGAAAGTCCCGGTCGTTGACGCACCCGGTAAATCTTCCCTCCTGATCCAGCACCGGTATGGCGGTGTACCCGTGGCGGCGCATCACGTCCACGCCCTTGCGGATGGTGGAATCCGTTCTCAGGCATACGGTCAGCGCCTTGGGCACCATGATTTTCGCTATGTTCATACGGTTTGAACCCCCAAGCAGGATAATCTTGTTTTATTTAACCATAAAGATGTGACAAATGGATTAATATTTTGTGAAATTTACAAAATATTCAAAGCTGTGATGCAAATTTGAATCTGTCTTGCGAAAAAGAGCGGATTGTATTAAAATGTTCTTATGCTTGAAACGAGGTGTTATCCATGGAATACAACGCCGGAAGCTGTGACGTGGCCGTTATCGGCGCGGGGCACGCCGGGATCGAGGCGGCGCTGGCCGCGTCGAGGCTGGGGTGCCGGACGGTGATCTTCACCATGAATCTGGACAGCGTGGGCAACATGCCCTGCAACCCGGCCATCGGCGGCACGGCCAAGGGGCACCTGGTGCGGGAGCTCTCGTGTCTGGGCGGGCAGATGCCGGTGACGGCGGATCAGGCCTGCATCCAGTACCGGATGCTGAACCTGGGCAAGGGCCCCGCCGTCTGGTCCCTGCGGGCCCAGGCGGACAGGCGTGAATATCAGAAGCTGATGAAGGGCGTGCTGGAGCGGGAGGAGAATCTGCGCCTCGTCCAGGCGGAGATTGTGGAGATCCGCGCGGAGAACGGCGCGGTCAGCGCCGTGGTCACCAGAAGCGGCGCGGTCTGGGCCTGCCGGGCGGCCATTGTCTGCACCGGCACATATCTCCACGGTCGGACCATCGTGGGGGATGTGACGGAGGACAGCGGCCCCGACGGGATGCACGCCTCCGGGCCGCTGACGGCCTGCCTCACGGCTCTGGGCCTCTCCCTCCGGCGGTTCAAGACCGGCACGCCGCCCCGGATCAACGCCAGGACCGTGGATTTTTCCAAAATGGAGCTCCAGCCGGGGGATCCCCGGCCCGAGCCCTTCACCTTTGACGGGGAGGCTGTGCCGGAGAACCGGGCGGCGTGCTGGCTCACCTACACCAACGAGCGCACCCATCAGATCATCCGGGACAACCTCCACCGCTCCCCCCTCTACAACGGCGTCATCGACGGCGTGGGGCCCCGCTACTGCCCCTCCATCGAGACGAAGATCGTCACCTTCCCGGACAAGAAGCGCCACCAGCTGTTCATCGAGCCCATGGGCCTGGACACGGAGGAGCTGTACATCCAGGGCCTCTCCTCCTCCCTGCCGGAGGACGTGCAGGTGGAGCTGGTACACTCCATCGAGGGCCTTGAGCGCGCCCAGATCCAGCGCTACGCCTACGCCATCGAGTACGACTGCGTGGATCCCACGGAGCTCAAACTGACGCTGGAGGCCCGGAGCGTCCCCGGCCTATACGGCGCGGGGCAGTTCAACGGCAGCTCCGGCTACGAGGAGGCGGCAGTACAGGGCTTCGCGGCGGGGGCCAACGCCGCCCTGAAGCTCCAGGGCCGGGAGCCGCTGATCCTGGACCGGGCCGGAAGCTACATCGGCACCCTCATCGACGACCTGGTGACCCGGGGCACCAACGAGCCCTACCGCATGATGACCTCCCGCTCGGAATACCGGCTCTGCCTCCGTCAGGACAACGCGGATATCCGCCTGTGCGGCGTAGGGCATGACCTGGGCCTGATCTCCGACCAGCGGTACCAAAGAGTATTGGAGAAATACGAAAACGTGGAGCGGGAGACGGCGAGGCTGGAGACGGTTTTCGTCCCGCCCACGGCGGAGCTGAACGCCTTTCTGGCCGGCCGGGGCCAGCCGCCGGTGACCACCGGGGTGAGCCTTGCCAATCTCATCCGCCGGCCCCAGCTGGACTACGCCTCCACCGCCCCCTTCGACCCGGCCAGGCCCGCCCTGCCGGAGCCGGTGGTGAAGGAGGTGGAGATTGGCCTCAAGTACGCCGGCTACATCGAAAAGCAGACCCGGCAGATCCGCGAGTTCCGGCGGCTGGAGGCCAAAAAGCTCCCGCCGGATCTGGACTACAACGCCATCCAGGGCCTCCGGCTGGAGGCGCGGCAGAAGCTGAGCCGTCTGCGCCCGGACAACCTGGGCCAGGCCACCCGCATTTCCGGCGTCTCCCCCGCCGACGCCGCCGCGCTGATGGTATACCTGAACAAATGATCCCGAAAGGAGAATATGATATGTGGAACAGCTTTAAAACCGACGCCTACGCCGGCCAGATCGCCGAGACGGTGGTCATCCCCGGCCGGCGGAACGTGCCCATCCACGCCTACTGGTCGCGGCCCCTGGGGGTGGAAAAAGCGCCCTCCCTGGTGCTGATCCCCCACATGCCCGGCTGGGACGAGTGGTGCCGGGAGGCGGCCCGCCGCTTTACCGAGCACGGCTGCGCCGTCCTCTGCCCCAACATCTACGAGGAGGTGGGCCACGGCACGCCCCCGGAGGTCGCGCGCAGATCCATGGAGCAGGGCGGCGTGCCGGACAGCGACGTGATGGACGACGTGGCCGCGTCCCTGCGCTTTCTGAAGGCACAGCCCACCTCCAACGGCAAGGCCGGCGTCATCGGCATGTGCTCCGGCGGACGCCACACCTTCCTGGCGGCCTGCACCGTCCCCGGCGTCGACGCGGCGGTGGACTGCTGGGGCGGCGGCGTGGTCTGCCCGCCCGATAAGCTGACCCCCGCCCGGCCCGTGGCGCCCATTGACTACGCGGAAAACCTGCAATGCCCGCTTCTGGGCATCTTCGGCAACGAGGACCGCAGTCCCGCGCCGGAGGAGGTGGACACGCTGGAGGCCCGCCTCCGGGAGCTGGGGAAGGACTACGAATTTCACCGCTACGACGGGGCCGGGCACGGGATCTGGTACTACCACACGCCCATGTACCGGCAGGGGCCGGCCATGGACTCCTTTGACAAGACTCTGGCCTTTTTGGACAGGCACCTGAAATGAGTGAAAAACTGCCCTTCGCCGTGATGGCCAAGCCCGTGGGCTCCCGGTGCAACATGCGCTGCCGGTACTGCTACTACCTGGACAAGGGGAAATATTCCGCCCACGCGAAGCAGACGCGCATGAGTTTCGACCTCTTAGAAAAGCTCATCCGACAGACCGTGGCCGCCTCCCCCGGCCCCGTGGTGTCCTTCACCTGGCACGGCGGCGAGCCCACCCTGGCGGGGCTGGATTTCTACAAAAAAGCCGTGGAGCTCCAGCGGAAGTACCTCCCCGCCGGCTGGACGGCCCTGAACAATCTGCAAACCAACGGACTTTTGCTCAACGACGCCTGGTGCGCCTTCTTAAAGGAGAACCGCTTCGACGTGGGCCTGTCCGTGGACGGATCGGAGGCGGTGCACGACGCAAACCGCCGGGACCTGGGCGGCAAGCCTACCTTTGAGCGGGTCCGGGCCGCCGCGGCGCGGCTCAAAAGGCGCGGCATCGAGCCGGACCTTTTATGCACGGTCAATTCCGGGAGCGAGAAGCGGCCCCTGGAGGTCTACCGGGCCCTCCGGGAGCTGGGGAGCGGCTGGATCCAGTTCATCCCCATCGTGGCCAGAGGCCCGGACGGGACCGTAACGCTGGAGTCCGTCTCCCCGGAGGGGTACGGCGGGTTCCTCATCGCCTGCTTTGACGAGTGGGTGACCCACGATCTGGGCCGGCTGGACGTCCAGCTCTTCGCGGAGGCCGCCCGCGTCCTGGCGGGGGGCGAGGCGTCCCTCTGTACCCTGCGGCCCACCTGCGGGCGGGTGCCGGTGGCGGAGGAGGACGGGGCCGTGTACGCCTGCGACCACTTCGTGGACCCGGAGCACCGGATCGGCAGTCTGAGCGGCGGAAATCTGGATAAAATCGTCAATTCCGAGGCTCAGCTTTCCTTCGGCCGCCGGAAGGGGGAGCTCACCGCCCAGTGCCGCCGCTGTCCGCATCTTACGCTGTGCAACGGCGGCTGTCCCAAGGACCGCTTCGCCCTCTCCGCGGACGGGGAGGCTGGCCAGCACTACCTCTGCCCCGGCATGACCGGGTTTTTCGACCACGCCGCGCCGGTCCTCCGGCGGATGACGGCGCTGAGCCGTCAGGGGTTGGAGCCTGAGGCGATCATGAACGAAATGAGGCAATATATATCCAAGGAGGGATCCCTATGATCAAATCCATCGTCCTTGCCGCCGGCAAGGGGACGAGACTGGCCCAGGAGGGCATCGACCAGCCCAAGGCCATGCGCCTGGCCCTGGGGAAGCCCCTGCTGGGCTGGGTGCTGGACGCTCTGCCCACGGACCGGGACAACACCGTGCTGGTGGTGGGCTACAAAAAGGAGTACATTTTGAAGGCCTTCCCGGCCTATCCCCACGCCGAGCAGACCGAACAGCTGGGCACCGGCCACGCGGTCATGTGCGCCGTGCCGGCCCTGGGGGACTACCGGGGGGACGTGCTCATCTGCTGTGGGGACATGCCCTTAGTGCGGCCGGAGACCTACGCGGCCCTGGTGGAGGAGCACCAGAAAAGCGGCGCGGCCTGCACGGTGCTGTCCGGCGTCTCCGACGAGCCTCTGCCCTTCGGGCGGGTGATCCGGGACGAAAACGGCGATTTTGACCGCATCGTGGAGGACCGGGACTGCACCCCCGAGGAGAAAGCCTGCCGAGAGCTGAACTCCGGCATTCTGGCGGCGGACTTTGAGAAGCTGGTCTCCGCCCTCTCGGAGCTGCGCACCGACAACGCCCAGGGGGAGTATTACCTCACCGACCTGCCCCGCATCCTCAGGGAGCGCGGCGAAAAGGTGCGCGTCTGCTCCCGGAACATGGGCGAGGAGCTGATCGGCGTCAACACCCCCGCCCAGCTGGCCCAGGTGGAGGAGCTTTTGAGAGCTCGCTCCCGATAAAGGCTGTCCGGCGGGGCCCGGTGAATTTTTTGACAAACAGCTTGACAAGCCCCGCCGCGTCTGCTATAATCCCATCGTAAACAGGGGGCCCGAAACGAAGGGCTGAGATATGGGTAACTTCCCATGACCTATCACCTGATCTGGGTAATGCCAGCGTAGGGAAATACCGGGGCTCATCTTGCGCCCGTTTTCTTTGCGTCCGGCATTGGCCGGACGCAAATTTTTTAGGAGGGTTAGAAAAAAATGAACAACAAACGCGTGAAAATGCTGGTGGAGGGCGCCATCATGGTGGCCCTGGCGGTCCTGCTGGACTACCTGGCGTTTTATCACCTGCCCGACGGCGGCTCCATCACCCTGAAGCTCCTGCCCATCGTGTTCTTCGCCGTGCGCTACGGCTGCGGCTGGGGCGCTCTGGCCGGCTTCGTCTTCGGCGCGCTCAACTACATAAGCGGCAACGGCGTGTCCATCGACTGGACCACCATCATCTGCGACTACTTCCTGGCCTTCACCCTTCTGGGCTTCGGCGCGGGCCTCTTCAAGAAGGTCAAGCTGGGCGGCGTCTGGGGCTCCCTGGTGGGCGGCCTGCTGATGTTCGCCTCCAGCTACCTGGTGGGCGTGTTCGTCTGGGCGCGGAACCTGTCGGCGGCGGACCCCTGGGACTTCCTGGGCATCACCTTCACCAACCCCTGGTTCTACTCCTTCATCTACAACATCACCTGGGCCGGCCCCTGCATCGTCCTGGCCGCCATCGTCTTTGTGCTGTTCTATCAGATCAAGCCCGTGGCCAAGTACCTCAACGGCACGGACCTCAAGTAATACTAATATCTAATTAAAATAAGACATTCTCGCCGGTCTTTTTCGCGCCATGCTTCGTCAGC
>CANRMY010000068.1 GCA_947631845.1 uncultured Oscillospiraceae bacterium
ATCCTCCGCCAGGTCTCCCGCAGCGACGGTATGCCGTAGAGGTGCTGCAGCAGCACCATCTTGATGATCACCACCGGGTCCACCGGCGGCCGCCCCTCGTGCTTGTAATACGGGTCCAGCCGCTCGTATATCCAGCCGTAGTCCATAACCTTCTCTATTTTTCGCAGAAGATGGTCCTTCGGCACCAATGCGTCTATGTCCGTCAGCACAACTTCCCGCCGCGCGTCCTTGCTCCATTCCTCCATGGCTCTCACCTCACGGACTATTTTACCATATTTGAGGGGAAAAGGGAAGGTTTTTCGACAGACTGCGGCGGGCCAGAAGGCCCGCCGGGACGGCTCGTATCCCTTTGGCATCGAAAGCCCGTCAGGGCTTTCGAGCCAGTCTTACTCTTCGGCGGTGAAGTTTTCCTTGCCTACGCCGCACATGGGGCAGACAAAATCCTCGGGCAGGTCCTCGAATTTGGTGCCGGGGGCGATGCCGTTGTCGGGGTCGCCTACGGCCTCGTCGTACTCCCAGCCGCAGATCTCGCAGACGTATTTCATGGTAAAGACTCCTTTCTCACGTGATCACTGTATTGGCTCAAAATCCGCCGCGCCGTGCTTGCACAGCGGGCAGACAAAGTCCTCGGGAAGCTCGTCGCCCTCATAGACGTAGCCGCAGACCTTGCAGACCCAGCCCTTCCTGCCCTCCGTCTTGGGCTTGGGCTTGACGTTGTTCTGATAGTAGGTGTAGGTCATGGTCTCCTTATCGGAGATGACCCGGGCCTCGGTGACGGAGCAGATGAACATGCCGTGGGTGTCCATGTCGATGTACTGCTCCACCTTCAGGGACAGGAAGGAGTTGATGTACCGGGGCAGGAACACAAGGCCGTTATCGCTTCTCAGCACCTCGGTCCCCTCGAACTTGTCCACGTTCCGGCCGCTGCGGAAGCCGAAGGACTCGAAGACGGAGAAGGGGGCCTCCACGGACAGGCAGTTGACGTTCATCTTCCCCGTCTGCTTAATGATGTGGTGGGAGTAGTTGTCCTTGTTGATGCAGACGGCCACCCGGTTGGGGGTGTTGGTCACCTGGGTGACGGTGTTGACGATGAGGCCGTTGTCCCGCTTGCCGTCGTTGGAGGTCACCACATAGAGGCCGTAGCCGATGTTGAAGAGGGCCGTCATGTCGTTCTTGTTGGCGGTCTCGCCGTTCTGGGCCACGTAGTCCCGGGTGAGCTCCTCCGCCAGGGCCTCGATCTGCCCGCGGCTTATGTCGTTGAGGGCGGAGGTGATGCGCACGGTGGTGTCGGTCCAGGTGATGTTCTTGCAGTTCTCCAGCATGTTCTTCATGACCTTGGCGGCCATGGGGGCCCAGGAGCCGTTCTCCATCAGGCCCACGGTGCGGTTTTTGAAGCCCCGCTCCGTCAGGTGGTTGATGAATTCCCGCATAAAGGGGAAGATCTCGGCGTTGTAGGTGGTGGTGGCCAGGACCAGCTTTCCGTAGCGGAAGGCGTCCTCCACCGCCTCGGCCATATCGGACCTCGCAAGGTCGGTGACCACCACCTTGGGGCAGCCCCGCTCCCGGAGCTTCTCAGCCAGCAGCTCCACGGCCTTTTTGGTGTGGCCGTAGACGGAGGTGTAGGCGATGACCACGCCCTCGCTCTCCACGCCGTAGCCGGACCAGATGTTGTAGAGGTTCAGGTAATAGCCCAGATTCTCCGTGAGCACCGGTCCGTGGAGGGGGCAGATGATCTGGATGTCGAGACCCGCGGCCTTTTTCAGGAGCGCCTGCACCTGAGCGCCGTACTTGCCCACGATGCCGATGTAATAGCGCCGCGCCTCACAGGCCCAGTCCTCCTCCACGTCCAGCGCGCCGAACTTGCCGAAGCCGTCGGCGGAGAAGAGCACCTTATCCAGGCTGTCATAGGTGACGATGACCTCCGGCCAGTGGACCATGGGGGCGGTGACGAAGGTGAGGGTGTGGCGGCCCAGGGTCAGGGTGTCCCCCTCCCCCACCACCACGCGGCGGTCTTCAAACTCCGTGCCGAAGAAATTGCGCATCATGGCGAAGGCCTTTTGGGAGGAGACGATGAGGGCCTGGGGGTAGGCGTTCATGAAGCTCATGATGTTGGCGGAGTGGTCCGGCTCCATGTGCTGGACGATCAGGTAGTCGGGCTTCCGGCCGTCCAGGGCCTCCGCCAGGTTGTCCAGCCACTCGTGGGTGAAGTTCCGGTCCACCGTGTCCATGACCGCCGTCTTGTCGTCCAGAATGAGGTAGGAGTTGTAGGCCATGCCGTTGGGCACCACATACTGCCCCTCAAAGAGATCCACCTTGTGGTCGTTGACGCCGATGTATTTGATATCCTTGGTGATGTTCATTCCATAACCTCCTTGCGCTTTATGGGCGTAATGTGATTATTTTAACACTTCCCGTGGGAAAGCGCAACGGCTTACGGAAAAAAGTTTGAAATATTCACAGGCCCGCAAAAGCCGCGCCGCCTCCCCGGCGGGGCGGCGGCGCAAGAGACGCTTATCACATTTTTTCGGAAGATCATTCGTATTGGCTAAAGCTCATTCGTACTGGCTGGCGTAGAGCTTGTAATAGAAGCCCTTCATGGCCATCAGCTCCTCGTGGCTGCCCTGCTCGATGAGATTCCCGTGGTCGATGACCAGGATCCTGTCGGCGTTCTGGACGGTGGAGAGCCTGTGGGCGATGACGAAGCTGGTCTTGCCCCGCATCAGGCCCCGGATGGCGGCCTGGACCTGGCGCTCGGTGGTGGTGTCCACGTTGGAGGTGGCCTCGTCCAGGATCAGCATACTGGTGTCGTAGAGCATGGCCCGGGCGATGGTCAGCAGCTGCTTCTGGCCCTTGGAGATGTTGCCGCCGTCCTCGCTGATCACCGTCTTGTACCCCTGGGGCAGGCGCATGATGTAGCCGTGGATCATGGCGGCCTTGGCCGCCGCCACCACCTCCTCCTCGGTGGCGTTCTCCTTGCCGTAGGCGATGTTGTCGAAGATGGTGCCGTTGAAGACCCAGGTGTCCTGGAGGACCATAGCGTAGCTGCGGCGCAGGCTGTCCAGGGTGTACTGCCGGGCCTCCCGCCCGTCCACGTAAATATTGCCGCTGTTCACGTCGTAAAAGCGCATCAGCAGATTGATGATGGTTGTCTTGCCCGCGCCGGTGGGGCCCACGATGGCGATGGTCTGGCCGGGCTCGGCCTTGAGGTCGATGTTCTTCAGGATGACCTTCCCCGGCACATAGCCGAAGCTCACATCCTCCACCCGCACCTGCCCCCGGCAGTTCTCCAGGAGGGCGGCGTCCTCCACGTCCGCCGGCTCCTCCGGCTCGTCCAGGAACTCAAAGACGCGCTCGGCGGCGGCCAGGGCGGAGTAGATCTCGTTAATGATGTTGCTAATCTCGTTGATGGGTCCGGAGAATTTCCGGGAATAGAGCACGAATTTGGAGATCTGCTCCAGGCCCACGATCTTCATCAGGTACAGCACCGCGCCGCCCATGCCGATGGCGGAGAGACCGAAGTTGTTGATCATGCCGATGGTGGGGCCCATGGTGACGCCCAGGCCGTCGGAATTCTTGTACGCCTCGGCGGCGGCCCGGTTGATGGCGGAGAAGTTGTCCGTCACCCGGTCCTCGTTGGCGTAGGCCAGGATGGTCTTCTGGCCGGAGAACATCTCCTCGGCGAAGCCGTTCATGGTGCCGTAGGCGGCGCTCCGCTTGGAGTAGAGGGGCCGGGTCTTTTTGGACATCATGCGGGTGTACCAGACGGACACGGGGATGATGAAGATCATGCACAGCACCATGGGCGGGGAGACGATGATCATCATGATGAAGCTCCCCACCACGGTGACGAAGCTGGTGATGATCTGCACCACGTCCGAGGAGAGGCTCATGGTCACCACGTCCACGTCGTAGCTGACGCGGGAGATGATGTCGCCGGCCTGGTTGCGGTCAAAATAGCTCACCGGCATGACCATCAGCTTGCGGAAGACGTCGCGGCGCATATGGTTGGCGATCCGCCGGCCCACCCGGGCCATGCCGATGCCCACCAGGAAGCTCAGAAGCGTGCTCCCCACATAGAAGACGATCATCAGAAGGGCGTAACGGGTGACGCTGGGCATGTCGATCTTGCCCACGCCCTGCTTGAAGCCCTCCTCCACCACGCCGATGGCCTCGCCGGCCAGCTGGGGGCCCATCAGATTGCCGATGTTGCTGAGGAAGGCCACGATCACCAGGGCCACCACCACCCACTTGTAGACGGCCATATATTTTATGATGCGCAGCAGCGTGCGCTTGGCGTTTTTGGGCTTGCGCTTGACGCCGCCCCTGTCTCCTGCTCCGGGCATTTCCTCACCTCCTCATTCGATCTCGCCCATCTGCACCTTGAAGGTGTCCCGATAGGGCTTGCAGGTCTTTAAAAGCTCCTCATGGGAGCCGTAGCCGATGCACTTGCCGTTGTCCAGCACCAGGATATTGGTCATGTTCATGACGCTGGAGACGCGCTGGGCGATCATGATGATGGTGCTGTCCGTGTGATTTTCCGTGATGGCCCGGCGCATATTGGCGTCCGTCTTGTAGTCCAGGGCCGAGGAGGAGTCGTCCAGCACCAGGATATCCGGTTTCGCGGCCAGGGCCCGGGAGACGAAGATCCGCTGCTTCTGTCCGCCGGACAGGTTGGCGCCCTTGATGGCCGCCTCGTGGTCCAGCCCGTCGGGCAGGCCGGCGATGAATTCCGCCGCCTGGGCGTCCCGCACGGCCTCTAAAATGTCCTCCTCCGTCACCTTGCGGCCGAAGCTGATGTTTTCCCGCAGGGTGTCCTGAAAGACCACGTCGTTCTGGAACACCGTGCCGAACCGGCGGCGAAGCTCGTCCTTCTCATAGGAGCGCACGTCCCGGCCGTCCACAAAGACCCCGCCGGAGGTGGCGTCGTAAAACCGCATCAGCAGGTTGACAATGGTGGTCTTGCCGCAGCCCGTGGGGCCGATGATGCCCAGGCTCTCCCCCTTTTTCACGGCGAAGGAGATGCCCGAAAGGGCCTTCTCCCGGCTCTCCCCGGCAAAGCCGGACTTGTCCGCGGAGTCCTCGCCGTAGCTGAAATCCACGTTTTCAAAGCGGATGAAGCCCTCCCCCGCCGGCTTTTTGGCCTCGTCCCCGGCGAGCACCTTGAGGTCGGTGTCCGCGTCGATGACCGAGGCGATGCGGTTGGCGCTGGCGGAGGCCCGGGACATGGTCATGAAGATGCGGGAGAGGCCCATGACGCCCATGGTGACCATGTTGAAGTATGTAAGGAAGGCCAGGATGACGCCGGGATCCATGACGCCCCGGTTGACCCGCCCCGCGCCGATGATCACCACTAAGGCAAGGCCGGTATTGAGGCACATCTGCATGAAGGGGCCGGGGATGGCCATCACCGTGGTGGCGGTGATATCGCTTTTCGTCATGTCCTCGTTGACCTTGGCAAAGCGGCGCTTTTCATAGTCGGCCTTGGAGAGGGCCTTCACCACCCGGATGCCGGTGATGTTCTCCCGCATGACGCGCACCACCACGTCCAGCTTCTGCTGGACCTTGGCGTACAGGGGCAGGCCCCTGGCGGAGACGCCCAGGATGATGGCGATGAGCAGGGGGAGCATGACCACCATGATCATGGCCAGGTTGGCGTCCATCAGAAGGGACACGATGATGCCGCCCACCAGCATCATGGGCGCGCGGATGCACATGAGCTGGAGCTGCTGGGCCGCCGACTGGACGTTGTAGCTGTCGGAGGTCATGCGGCTGATGATGCTGGGCAGGCCGAAGGCGTCAAACTGCGCCCCGGACAGATTCACGGTCTTGCGGAAAAGGTCCTGGCGCACGTCGTAGCTGACGTGGTGGGCGTTGTCGATGGCCCGCCGGTTGGCCCGCACGTTCAGCTCCCGGCAGAGGATGGCTGTCAGGAACATGCCCAGGCCCCACAGCAATACGGGGATCAGCTTTCCCTCCGGCACCACCTTGTCGATGATGTGCTCGAAAATGGTGGGCAGCAGCAGCTCCACCACCGTACCCGCCAGCTTCATCACCATGGCGATGAGCACGAATTTCTTATACTTCCCCAGATAGCGGAAAATCAGCTTCATTTGCCGTCCACCTCCCTGCGCCACTTGAGATGCGCGTCCACGATCTTCCGGAGCATCACGCCCAGCGCCTCCCGCTCCTGAGGCGTCAGCGCGGCGAAAAGCCGCTCGTCGGTCATCTCCCGGGGCTCCCTGGCCCGCTCCCGGCCCAGCTGCGTCAGCCGCAGGACGATGCGCCGCCGGTCCTTCTCGTCGGGGGCGCGGGTGATAACGCCGAACTTCTCCATCCTGGCCACCAGCTCGCTGAGGCTCCCGGCCTGGATGCCCAAAAGCTCCCGGAGCTGCCGCTGGGTCAGCTCCCCGCGCTCGTCCAGAAGCGCGATGATCCGCCTCCGGCTGGCGTTGCCGCCGATGCGCCGGGCGATGATGTTGGAGCACTGTAAAAAAAGCCCGTGAAGCGATCCGTCAGAGCCCTCCGAGGCCTTCCCCTCCTCGTCCATTTTTCCACTTCCTTGAAATTCGTTAGGTTCCTTAGAAATTATAGCCACGGCGGGCCCGATTGTCAAGGCCCCTAACGAATTTCCCCGGGCGGCGCGCAAAACTTGGAGGCTTGCCCAAATCGCGGCGGGGCGCGCCGGGCGCTTGCCGCCCTTTTGACAAGGGTCTTCGACAGTTTATGGGAAAAAGCGGCGGCCTGGGTCCCGCGCTCATCTCATTAAGTCAAATTTCCGTATTCTTTTGCGAATTTCCTTTGAATTTTGTCAAAAAGCCAGAGGACAGCGGGGCATAAACGGTGTACAATGATTTGAGCATCAAACAGGGGGAAGAGAGGGGGAAGCCCATGAGGCTTTTATTGATACGGCACGCCGATCCCGACTATGAGCACGACTCCCTGACGCCCACCGGCTGGCACGAGGCGGAGCGTCTGGCGGAGAGCCTGAAGGGGGAGCGGATCGACCGGTTCTACGTCTCCCCGCTGGGCCGGGCCCGGGACACCGCGTCCCTGACGCTGAAGGCATTCGGCCGGGAGGCGGCGGTCTGTGACTGGCTGCGGGAGTTCTGGGCCCCCATATGGCGGCCCGACGACGATACCCAACAGCACATCACCTGGGACTGGCTGCCGGAGGACTGGCGCAACGAACCGATCCTCTATGACCGGGACCGTTGGTACACCCACCCCGTCATGGCCGCCGGGAACGTAAAGGCGGAATACGACCGGGTGACCGCCGGCCTGGACGCGCTTTTGGCGGACCAGGGGTACGTCCGGGACGGGGGCCTTTACCGGGCCCGGCGCCCCAACCATGAGACTGTGGCGCTCTTCTGCCACTACGGCGTGGGGTGCGTCCTGCTGAGCCATCTGCTGGGCGTCTCGCCCATGATCCTCTGGCACGGCCTGTGCGCCGCGCCGTCCTCCGTCACCACCGTCCTCACCGAGGAGCGCCGGCAGGGCGCCGCCTCCTTCCGGGTCTGGCGCTACGGGGATGTGTCCCACCTTCTGAAATACGGCGAGGAGCCGTCCTTCTCCGCCCGCTTCTGCGAGTGCTGGACGGACGACACCCGCCACGACTGAGAGGAGCATACGATGAAAGCCTATCAAACCTGGCCCAGTGAAAAGATCCGGCGCACGGACAGGGTCTCCGGCGTGGAAGTCACCCAGCTGACCGGCTATCTGGGCCACAGCTGCCACGCCTACTTCACCAACAACGGCTGGTGGGATGATGGCCGGCGGCTTCTCTTCCGGGGCGACCGGGACAACGCCTCCAACCTCTTCTCCGTGGAGATCGAGAGCGGCCAGATCAGCCGCCTGACGGACTTCCCCGCCGGAGCGAAGGCCGTCCCCGGCTTTGCCAACGACGTGAACCCCGCCCGGCCAGAGGTCTACTACACTTTAGAGAATAAGCTCTACGCCCTGGACCTGGAGACGTTGGAGACGCGCCATCTCTACACCTGCCCGGAGGGCTTCAACCTCCACGGCGGCCTTGTGGGGGCCGACGGAAAATACGTCTACGGGACCGTGGGGGAGGATCTCTCCAAACGGATCTACGCCGATCTATCGGCAAGCTACATCGGCATGGAGGAGATCTTCAACGCCCACCCGGACACCCGGATCGTCCGGGTGGACACGCAGCGCGGCGGCGGCGAGGAGATTTGGCGGGAGAAAAACTGGGTGGGGCACGTGAACCCCTCCCCCACCCGCCCCGAGCTCATCAGCTTCTGCCATGAGGGGCCTTGGCAGCTGGTGGACCACCGGATCTGGGTGCTGGATCTCCGGAACGGCACGCCCCGGCGGGTGCGGGAGCGCCGCGTCCCCGGCGAGATGGTGGGCCACGAGTACTGGCATCTGGACGGCGAGCACATCGGCTACCAGGTGCACCGCCGGGATGAGGGCAAGTCCTGGTTCGGCGCGGTCAGATACGACGGCGCCGGCGAGCGGGAGGCGGAGTGCGTCCCCTTCCCCTCCCCGGATCACATCCACTCCAACGACTTTGACCTGATCGCCTCCGATTCCGGCAGCAGCATCAAGCTCTACCGCTTCAACGGCGTTGACTTCGACCCGGCCCGGGTGCTTTGTATGCACGACGGAAGCTTTTTCTACGGCTCCCACCATCCCCACCCCCGCTTCTGCGCCGACGGCAGGCACATCCTCTACAACTCCAACGTCACCGGCTACTGCCAGCTGTATCTGGCGGAGGTCCCGGAGGACGTGACCGCTCTGCCCCTGCTTAAAAAATGACTTCCCCAAAGGCGGGGAAATTTTCAAGGAAAGAATGGTCTTTCGGTATGAAATCAGCAAGCGAACGCAAATCCGGTATGCTCTCCGGCTCCATCTGGGACAAGATATTGCTCTTTGCCCTGCCCCTGGCGGCCACCAGCATCCTCCAGCAGGTCTTCAACGCCGCGGACGTGGCGGTGGTGGGCCGCTTCGTGGGCAGCGCCGCCCAGGCGGCGGTGGGGAGCAACGGCCCCATCATCGGCCTGCTGGTCAACCTGTTCATCGGGCTGTCCCTGGGCACCAACGTGCTGGTGAGCCAGTACATCGGCGCCGGCAACCGGGAGGGCGTCCGGAAGACGGTACACACCTCCATCCTCTTAGGGCTCATCGGCGGCGTGGGCCTGGCCGTGCTGGGCTGGTACATCTCCTCCCCGGTGGTGACCATGATGGACGTGCCCGACGACGTCCACGACATGGCGGTGCTTTACCTGCGCATCTACCTGCTGGGGATGCCCGTCATCCTGCTCTACAACTTCCTGTCCGCCGTGTTCCGGGGCCAGGGCGACACGAAAACGCCGCTGATCGTGCTGTTCATCTCCGGCGTGGTCAACGTGATCCTGAACCTGGTTTTTGTGGTCGGGCTTCACATGACGGTGGACGGCGTGGCCATCGCCACGGTGGTGTCCAACCTGGTCAGCTCCGCCGTCCTGCTGTGGCTTCTGATCCGCAGCCGGGATCAGGTGCGGGTGGAGCCGCGCTATCTGCGGATGGACTTCTTCACCCTGAAGCGCATCCTCCAGGTGGGCCTGCCCGCCGGAGTGCAGAGCATGGTCTTCTCCGTGGCCAACATCACCATCCAGCGGGCCCTCAACTCCCTGGGCACCGTGGTCATGGCCGGCTCCTCGGCGGCCAACTACGTGGAGAGCTTCACCTACTCGGTGCTCAGCTCCTTCGGGCAGGCCGTCACCACCTTCGTGGGCCAGAACTGCGGCGCGGGCAACCTGGACCGGTGCCGCCGGTCGTTGAAGGTCACCTTTCTCATCGGCTACATCTTTTTCGGCGCGGCGGTGGCGCTTCTGCTGACCTTCGCCACCCCCCTGCTGCGCATCTTCAACGAAGATCCGGCGGTCATCGAAAACGGCCTCATCCGCATCCGGTACATGTTCCTGGGCCACACCTTCTCCCTGGCGGTGGAGGTGCTGTCCGGCTATATGCGCGGCTTCGGGTACAGCCTGGTGCCGGCCCTCTGCTCCCTGGTGTTTGTCTGCGGCAGCCGGTTTTTCTGGGTGTTCGTGGTCTTCCAGGCCAACCCCACCTTCGACACGCTGATGATGGTCTACCCGGTGAGCCTCAGCATTACCGCCGCCGTCATCGCCACCGCCTGCTTCCTGTCCCGGAAGCGCATGTACGCCCACGTGGCCTCCGTCCCCCGTCCGGCGGCGGAGGCAGGGCAATGATCCGCAAAAAATACAGCGAACCCCGGAGCTGACCGCTGTCAGCTCCGGGGTTTTTGTCTGTATAGGCCGCCCGGCCGGATCACTCCCCCGGGCCGGGGGCGATGACCTTGCGGGCGTTCCAGTTGTCCGCGGCCCGCTGGGCGGCGGCGTGAATGTCCCCGTCGCCGTCAAAGCTGACCTCGGAGGTGTGGGCGCCGCAGTCCAGGCACTGGACATACACGCACCAGCCGCCCTCCTCCTCCAGGCACCCCACCCCGCCGCAGCAGGGGCAGTCCTCTATGTGGATATCCTCAAACTGTTCCATGTTCCTCTTCCCCTTCCCGGCGCAATCCCAACGCCGCTTACCAGTTTACACCGCCCCGCCCGCCCTGTCAAGGGAGGGCGCCGCCCTTTGCTGAATACGACAAAAAGTTGGCCGAATTTTCAGGTTTATTTTGACATTTCGGCGAATTTGTGCTATTATAACAGTATACAATATAAATTATGGAGGTGTACCCCATGATCCTTGACTATAACCGCAAAGACGACCATCTGGACAAAGACGCCCGCAAGGCGGAGATCAAGCGTCTGCGGGCCCAGCTGGTGAACCAGCAGCTGGCGATCCGCGAGGCGAAGCTGCCCGTCATCGTGCTTCTGGAGGGCTGGGACTGCGCCGGGAAGGGCAATCTCATCAAGGAGCTCATCTGCGAGATGGATCCCCGCTTCTTCTCGGTGAAGAACTTCGGCCGGACGCCGGAGAGCGAGGAGCGCTGGCCCTTCCTGAAGAAATTCTTTGACGTTCTGCCGGAGAGCGGGAAATTCCTCTTTATGGACACCGGCTGGATGGAGGACACGGTGGGCAAATATCTGCGCCGGGAGATCCCCCGGGAGGAGTACCAGCGCCGGGTCAACTCCTGCGCCGTCCTGGAGCGGCAGCTCAGGGACAACGGGTACGTGGTGGTGAAGCTCTTCCTGCACATCTCCCGGGCGGAACAGCTCCAGCGCATCACGTCCCTGCGGGAGAACCGGGACACCCAGTGGCGCGTCTCCGGCGACGACCTGTGGCAGCAGCAGGAGTACGACCGGTTTTTGAAGACCTACGACAGCTTCATGGAGGACACGGAAAAGACCTTCCCCTGGCACGTGCTGGACGGCGAGAGCCGGCGCAAGGCGCTGTATGACGCCCTGGCGGCCATCACCGGCGCGGTGGACAAGGCCGTCCGGGCCGGACAGTACGACGGCGCGCCGGCGGGGCAGAAGTTCCCGCTCCTGGGCCGCCCCTCCCAGAAGGACGCGGACCTGTCCGCCGCCATCAGCGAGGAGGAGTACAAGGAGGAGCTTGAAAAGCTCCAGAAGAAGCTCTCCAAGCTCCACAACCAGATCTACCGCAAAAAGATCCCGGTGGTGATCTGCTACGAGGGCTGGGACGCCGCCGGCAAGGGCGGCAACATCCGGCGTCTGGCCTATCCCCTGGATCCCCGGGGCTTCGACGTGATCCCCATCGCCAGCCCCACCCCCGGTGAGAAGGCGCGGCATTTCCTGTGGCGGTTCTGGACAAAGCTGCCCCGCAGCGGCCACGTGGCCATTTTCGACCGCACCTGGTACGGGCGGGTGATGGTGGAGCGGATCGAGGGGTTCTGCACCGAGAACGCCTGGAAGCGGGCCTACGGCGAGATCAACGAATTTGAGAAGGAGCTGACCGACTGGGGCACCGTGGTGCTGAAATTCTGGATCCACATCGACCCGGACACCCAATTGGAGCGCTTCCAGGCCCGCCAGAACACCCCGGAGAAGCAGTGGAAGATCACCGACGAGGACTGGCGCAACCGGGACAAGTGGCCCCAGTACGAGGAGGCCGTAGAGGATATGCTGCAAAAGACAAGCACCGAATACGCCCCCTGGTACATCGTGGAATCCGTGGACAAGAAATACGCCCGTATCAAGGTTTTGAAAATCGTCACCGACGCCCTGGAAAAGGCCGTGGAGGACAACGTAGTTCGCGGCATGAGGAGCCAGCGGAAGAAATAGTAATTATCGCGCCTGTATTCACGAATATTTTTCGTTCTACGCCGTAGGGGCCGGACACTGGCCGGCCCGTGTATCGAATTCCCGGAAATCTATCGAACAACGCCATCGGGCCGCCTTGGGGCCCCCATCGGGCTTTCGCCCGATGGGGAAAGGAGGAGCGAACCTGGCGCCTGAGGGCGAATACTTGGAGCCCGAGGTTAAGCCGGTTCCGCGACGACGCCGTCCGGCCCGTACGGA
>CANRMY010000069.1 GCA_947631845.1 uncultured Oscillospiraceae bacterium
CACAGTAATGTGTTCAGCTGATCGGTACTAATAACCCGAGGGCTTGACCTTGAAAAGAATGGCAAGCTCCGCTTCGCCTCTTCTCTCTCCCATTTGTTCAGTTCTCAGGGCGCAAGCCTTGAAAGCAGTTGGTGTTGATTGCGGTGAGGGTCCACCTGTTCCCATTCCGAACACAGAAGTTAAGCTCACTTGCGCCGACAATACTTGGCTGGTGACGGCCCGGAAAGATAGGAAGACGCCAACATCCGATGAGACCCGCTTCACGCGGGTTTCATCATTTGCCTCCTTAGCTCAGTCGGTAGAGCACGCGGCTGTTAACCGCGGTGTCGTAGGTTCGAGTCCTACAGGAGGCGCCAACGGCAAAGCCGCTGCCATAAGGCGGCGGCTTTCCTTTTGACGCGCTGTGGGCCTTTAGCTCAGTTGGTTAGAGCAACCGGCTCATAACCGGTCGGTCCTGGGTTCGAGTCCCCGAAGGCCCACCATCCCGTCGTTGCGGAACGATCTTTTGAACGCAAAAAATACATGATATAGGGGTTTAGCTCAGCTGGTAGAGCGGCGGTCTCCAAAACCGTAGGCCGAGGGTTCGATCCCTTCAACCCCTGCCAAACGGGACTTGTTTTGACAAGTCCCGTTTTTGCTGTCCTAAAGACGGCCTTTCGGACTATTTTACACCGGATTTATGCGCGCGCAACCGGCGGTTGCCGGATTGGCAGGGCAAATTGGTTGCCGAGCGCGGCCTTTTTTGTTACCATAGGGGCGAGGTGATGATCATGAAGCTGAACGAACGGCTGTTTGACTTGCGCCGGAAGGCGGGCCTCTCCCAGGAGGAGCTGGCGGACAGGATCGGCGTGTCCCGACAGGCCGTGGGAAAGTGGGAAAATGGGATCTCGGTGCCGGAGCTGGACAAGCTGATGGCTTTGTCCGAGTTTTACCAAATGTCCATCGGCGAGCTGCTGGGCGTGGAGGTCCCGGCGGATCCGGCGGAGGCCTCCCCGGAGGCCCCCGCCGCTGTTTTCGATACCGGGGAGCTGGAGGGGCTTTTGCGGGAGCTGGGCGAGCAGCAAAAGAGAGCCGAGCTCCGGGCAAAAAAGCAGAGGAAAATCCTCTGGTGCGTCCTGGGGGCGGCCGCGGCGGCCATTGTGGTGGTGGCTGTGGTTTTTGGCAGCCGGATGGCGGATCTGAAGAGGCAGATGTCGGGCCTGAACAGCTTGATCATCTTCACGCAAAACTCCCTGAACGAGAGCATCGCCTCCATGCGGGGCAGCATCGCGGGGATCCTGAGGGAGCAAAACTCCCTCTTCTCCGATTGTGACTGCGAGACGCTGGCCTTCGACCCGGAGAGCCGGGAGCTGACGGTCCGCCTCTTTGCCCAGCCCAAGTCCGTGGCGGAGGGGGTGCGCGTGGACTTTATTGTGACGGATGAGGCGGGGCGGGAGCTCCGGACGGAGGCCGTTCGCCAGGGTACCGGTTTTGTGGCCGAGGTGCGGCTTCCCCTGTACAGCCGGGAGCTTCCGCTGGAGGCCTTTTTCACGGGAAAGCATGACCAGGCGGCGGTGAGCTCACAGGTGATGGTGCCGGACCCCCAGGATGGGGAGTTTTCCCTGGCCGCCGTCCTCGCGGAGGGGGATTCGGCGGTGAGAGAGGAGCTGGGGACGTTCTACGCGGGGCTTTCGGACCTGGCCGGGGACTTCCACGCGGCGTGGTACGTCGATCCCGCCGCGGAAGGTGCGGCGGGGCTCCTGGCTGTCAACGCCGACGCCGCGCGGGAGATCGTCTCAGCGGAGCTGGTCACCTTTGTCAACGGCGCGGAGTGGACGCGGACGCCCCTGGATATGAGTCGGGACGCGGATTGGGTCACGGAATTTGATATGCCGGAAAAGTACACCGCTTCCCGGCAGGAGGGCGGCGTAAGCGTTTCCGCGCCGGGGAAGCTGACAGCCTACACGGGCCGGAGCCTTTTTGTCCGTGAGCTTGCGCCGGATATGCCGGAGAGCCGGGAGGGGGAGACGGTCAGCGTCCTCCTGGAGCTTACCGACACCCAAAGCATCACCTACGCGGCCCTGCTTTTTACCGCGACAGCGGGGGAACGCCCGCAGAATACGGCCGCGGACATGACGCCCATCTTGAAATAGGATAAAAGCGCCTCCGGTTTGCCGGAGGCGTGATTTTTAAATCTATTCGGTACGCACGGGACAACTATCTGGAGGTCTGCAAGGCTCAGCTCCGCTATTAAAAGAGTGACCGGGATCAACCCGGCCACTCTTTTGAATGAGTCTTGTATTTGCGGTTTTGGGGCAGCTATGATTAGCTTATGAGATCGTCGTACATCTTCTCATAGAGCCGTAAAAGCTGCTGGTTGGTGGTCTCGCGGCAGGTGATGACGGTTCCAAGCGCTTCTGCCTTGGCCTGTCCTTGGATGTTTCCGGGACTGCCCGGCTCGCCGCTGTCGCCGTCAGACATAGCGGCCAATTTCCCGGCGACCTCGGTGAGGCAGGCGGTGTCCGCCTGGATGAGGGCGATTTGACGCAGGATGTAGGGGATGCTGTATTCCACCTCGCCGGTGGGGAGATTATTTTGTTCTGACATATTCTGTCCCTCCAAATCTTCATTTGGCGGGGCGCGGAGGACAATGGTATCGTCGGATATGAACCGCGCCCTGCCGCTTTTGACAAGACCTCTGGCCCGTTTGGGCCAGGTCGGTTCAAGACTGTTGCCATGTTCGTCCACGACCTTGATGTTTTTTTCGATGGGTGTCACCCCCAGGTCACGGATGATTCGAAGCCGCCGTTTTTTGTGATGGGTGCCGTCCCCGCGCTCCGAAAAAAGTTTACCATATGTCCAAAAGCAAGTCAACAGGTTTATTCGCAAATATCGGCGTAGGCGAAATCAATGACCCGCCGCAGGTCGTCCGGGGAGAGCTCCACCTGGAAGCCGATCTTGCCGGCGGAGAAGGTGACGGTGTCATAGAGTTGGGCGGTTTCGTCGATGACCGTCACAAAGGGCTTTTTCATGCCGATGGGGGAACAGCCGCCGTGGACGTAGCCAGTGAGGGGTAAAAGCTCCTTCTGCCGGATCATCCCGATGCTCTTCTCCCCCACGGCCCTGGCGGCCTTTTTAAGATCCAGCTCCCGTTCCACCGGTACCATGAAGACGTAATGCTCCCCGGAGCCGGCCACGGTGACCAGGGTCTTGAAAACCGCGTCCGGGTCGAGGCCCAGGGCTCTTGCCACGTCGGCGCCGCTGACCGCGCCGGTGTGGGAGTAGTCCCTGGGCGTGTAGCGGATGCCGTGCTGGTCGAGGACGCGCATGACGTTGGTCTTATTGAGCTTATCGGACATATCAATAGATGTCCTGAACCACCTTCTCAGGCGGGACCGTCAGACGTTCGGGGTGCATCAGATTGTGCTTGAGCATCTTGAGCCCCTGGGCGTAGTTGTAGCCGTCGCAGATGCGCTCGTCGGTGACGATGGTGTAGTCCACATAGCGCTTTTCCTCCACCACGCCGTGTTTGTTCATCTCATAGACCCTGCGCTTGGCGCCGAAGGCGATGAAGATGGGCAGGTTGCCGAAGTTGTAGAGGTGGTGGTAGATGGGCGGGATGCCCAGGGAGCCGATGTCCGTGATGATCATGGAGCCGTGGAAGGGGCTGGCCTCCAGCACAAGCTTGGGCATGATGTGGAAGTAATCCAGGATGCACAGGATCCAGACGATGAATTTCAGCAGCAGCCGGGGGATCTTGACCAGAATGCCCGCCAGGTCGCCGGTGGCGGTCTCGGAGCCGTTTTTCACATGGTCGATGGCGGCGTTGAGCTTGTTGTATACGTCGTAGATGGTGTCGGTGGGCTCAAAAATCACCTTGATGGAGGTCTCGCCGCCGTTTTCCTCCATGGTCTTCTTGACGGTCATGACCACCTCGATGTTTTTGCGCGCGTAGGCCCTCTGCCCGTTTATGTACCGGTTGAGCTGGGGCTTCTGGCTGATGGTGCGCACATAGGAGGCGATGAACATATGGAGCATCCCCAGGCCCGGATAGCCCTCCCGGCGCTTTTCGCGCATGAATTTCTCCAGCTCCGTGACTTCCACGGAATCCCGGAAGTAGTTGGAGGCGTCGCCGCGGTCGCGCATGACAAAGGCTGTGATGCGCATGTACGGGCTCATGCCGCGGATGCGGCGGCCCGCTTTATTTTTCGGGAAGGTGGGAACCATGTCTTTAGCCATTTCTATCCCTCTTTTCTGCATACTTATATAAAAGTATATATCAATTTAGCGAAAGATGCAACTGTTTTGCAAAAATTATTTCCTTTTCAAATAATCAATACACACTGTTGATTTCGTGACGGTATAATGGTATACTGTATAAAATAATCCGACAGGAAGTGGGGAAATGGCGAATATTAAGGACAACCGGCGCTCCCAATACACCCGCACGGCTTTGCGGCGGGCGCTTCTGATGCTGATGCTGGAAAAGCCGGTGGACAGGATCACGGTGAAGGAGCTGTGCGACGCGGCGGACATCAACCGGGGCACCTTCTACGCCCACTACGCAAGCCCCGAACAGCTGCTCAGCCAGGTGGAGAACGAGTTCTATCTGGATCTGCTGGCGGAGGTGTCCTCCTTCCGGGAGGCGGAGGACGTGGAGCGGATCTTTGTGGACGCCCTGAAGGCCCTCCGGGAGCGGCGGGAGCTGGCCAGCGCCCTGTTCGGCCCCCACGGGGACCGGGAATTTCTCAGCCGCGTGGTGCGCGTGGCCCACGATATGTGTATCGTCCAGTGGAGCGGCGTCAGCCCGAAGACGGACAGGGCGTTGCTGGAAAAGCTCTACGCCTACATCTCCTTCGGCGTGGCGCACCTGATCCAGGATTGGCTGGCCACGGGGGCGGAGGAGCCGCCGGAGCGGATGGCGGCCATTCTCACGGATGTGTGCAACTTCGGCGTCAGCGCCTTTGTGGATTTGGAAAAGCTGGATCCCCCGGTGGGGAAGCGGATGAAGGTAACGGAATGAACGGGATCAAGATCTATCTCATCCGCCACGGGGAGACGGAGTGGAATAAGGAGAGCCGCATCCAGGGCCGGGAGGACGTGCCCCTGTGCGCCGAGGGGCTGGAGCAGGCCCGGGAGACGGCGGAGAAATTCCGGGCCGTGCCTCTGGCCGCCGTGCTCACAAGTCCCCTGTCCAGGGCGGAGACGACGGCGCGGACCATCGGCGCGGCCGCCGGCGCGCCGGTGTATGTGGAGCCGGACCTGACGGAGCGGGATTTCGGGAGCGTCTCGGGCAAGGTGGTGGACATCTTCAACCCGGAGAAATACGCCGCCGATCTGGAGCCCCTGGACGATGTGGCGGCGCGGGTCCTGGCCGTCCTTGAGCGGTACGCCCGGAGCCTGAAGGCCGATTTTGCCGCCGTCAGCCACGGGGGTGCCATCAACGCCGCCCTGCGGGCCGTGTCCGGGGGAGCGATCGGCAGCGGCAAGACGCGCCTGATCAACGCCGGCATCAATATCCTGACCTGGGAAAACGGGTGCTTCCGGGTGCAGGGGTATAATCTGCATACGCCATAAAACGCATAATTGATAAGAATAAGCGCGGCGGCCCTCGGGCCGCCGCGTTTGCGTATTGAAAAGTTATACTAATATCTATTTAAAAGTAGACACCGAGCGGCGAGGATTTTTCGTGTCAGGCGAGGAAGACGCCGCAGGGAATACCCTTTGGTATTTCCAAGGCGGCTGACAAAGCATGGCGCGAAAAAGGCCGCCGAGAATGTCTTGTTTTAATTAGATATTAGTATTATACCGCCGGTTCGGCGCTGACGGTGTAGAGGGAGTAGAAGTAGCCCTTTCTGGCCATCAGCTCGTCGAAGGCGCCCTGCTCGGCGAGACGCCCGTCCCGGAGGACAAAGATCCGGTCGTACCGGGCCAGCAGCTCTCCCTCCAGGCGGTGGGTCACCGCCAGACGCGTGATCCCGGAGAGGGCCAGGACGGACTCGGTGATCCTCCTGGCCGTCTCATTGTCCAGGGAGGCCGTGGCCTCGTCTAAGAGCAGCACCGGGGTGCCCCGCAGAAGAGCCCGGGCGATGCTGACCCGCTGGCGCTCCCCGCCGGAGAGGCCCTGGCCGCCCTCGCCGCAGCGGTAGTCCGCGCCCTTCTCCCGGATGACCGGGGCCAGGCCCGACCGCTCCACGGCGGAGTCCACCGCCTCCTGGGGGAAGTCCCGGAACATGGTGATGTTCCGCCGCACCGTGTCGTCAAAGAGGAACACGGACTGCCCGATGAGGCTCTCCAGATCGTAGAGGCTGTCGGGGTCAATCTCCCGCAGCTCCTTCCCGTCCACGGTGAGACTGCCCGTATACCCGTCGCACCCGCCCATCAGGAGATTCAGCAGGGTGGATTTGCCCGACCCCGAGGCCCCCACCAGGGCGTATTTCTTCCCCGCCTCCAGCCGCATGGACACGTCCCGCAAAACCGGCTTGTCCGCCTCGTAACCGAAGGAGACATCCCGCAGCTCGATGGCGTCCTCCAGGACGGGCTCCACGGCCTCCCCGGAGTGGGCGGCGTTTTCCGAGACGATGTCCGCCATTTTGACAAGGAGGCCCCTGGCGGCCTTCCGCTGGGCCAGCAGCTGGGGGATCTGTTGCACCGGCTGGATGAGGGAGTTGGCGAGGTTGGTGAAAATCAGCACCGTCCCCACCGTGATCCTGCCGCGCAGTGTCAGATAGGCGCCGATGAAAAAGATGCCGAACTGCATGATGACGGAGAGACTGCCGCCCACCCCCTGCATCGCGCCCCGCCAGAGCAGGCGGCGGCTCCGGGCCTGCTCCAGACGGCGGCTTTCGCCGTCAAAGATACGTCCGGCTTCTTTTTCGGACTTGAAGCTTTTGATGACGGCGAAGCCGGAGAGCAGGTCGCGGATCCGGCTCACAAAGCCCTCGCCGGCGTCGCTGAGGGCTTTTTCCCTTTGGGTCAGCTCCGGCCCGAAGAGGGCGACCCCCAGGAAGGGCAGGACGCAGAGGACCAGGGCGGCCCCCGTCAGCGCGGGACTGTAGGCGAGCAGGAATACCAGCGTGGCCGCGAAATTCAGAGGCAGCAGGACCAGCTCAAACTGGGTTTGCAGATAGTCGGAGCCGATCGTCGACACGTCGCCGGTGAGGACGGACAGGTACCGCCCGGTGCTCTCCCTGGCAAAGGCGCCGATGCCCTTCTCGGAGAGACGCCGGAAGGCGTAGGACTTGTACTGGGTCAGCGCCCTGCCCAGGCAGGCGCTGAGGGCCCGGTAGTACAGCGTCTCCTCCGCGCCCAGGAACACCACCACGCCCGCCGCCGCCCACAAAAGCCGGAGGAGCCGGGCGCGGTCCCCCGTCCCAACGGCGTCTATCACCTCGCCCAGAAGCCAGGACACGGCCAGCATGGAGGGGATCTCCAGCAGGTGAAGGGCCGCCGTCCCCAGAAAGCGCAGGCGGTTGTGCTCGTAAAAGGCCCGGATATAGGGCCGGGCGGGGTCAGGCTTTTTCATCAGATGCCGCCCCCTTTCCAAAGCATGTCGCCCGTATCACGTTGCCCACCAGATTCATCCTATGCGGCTGCAATATCCAGCGGGCAAAGCTCAGAAGGGGTACAATGCCGCTGAAGTCGCCGATGGCGTAGGTATCCAACAGGCCGTCCGGCAGGGTGATCCGCTCCTTTTGGAGCAGATGCGCCTGGGTCAGAGCCTCCATGGCCCGTTCCGTCTCCGGAAGCGGTACCCCCGTGCGCGGGGCGACGGCCGCCGCCGCGTATAGGGTCTGCTTGTTCCGGCAGAAGAACCGCAGTGTCTCCATGGCGCCGGGCATCGCCATAGCCCCGAACAACGCCCGGTATTCCCCGTCGGTCACGAAATATTTCTCGTAGCCCTCCTCCGGCTCCGGGAACACCCCGAAAAAGGAGTAGTCCTGCGCCCCCACGCCCAGAATATAGCCGCTGTCGATGCCCGTAACCGTGCGCATCAGCACGCGGCTCTCAGCGACGGAGGGCATGTCCGCCTCCGCATCCTCCGGATAGTCTATTTTGGGCGCGGTGAACAGAGCGTCGCTGACGCCGTAGATGGACGCCTCCCACAAAAGCCGGGTGATCCGGCTCAGCCGGTCCTGCTCCGGCAGGGAGCGCAGCCACTGGATAAAGGTGTCGGACATATCCCGCACCTGTCCGCCCTCCCGGCCAAAGAGCGTGTCCACCGTCACCCCCAGCCTGTCCGCGATGGCCGGCAGCAGCGCCACGTCCGGCGCGCCGCCGTTCTCCCACTGGCTCACCGCCTGGGTGCTGACGCCGATGGCCGCTCCCAGCTCCTTCTGGGTCATCCCCCGGGCCTTTCTGAATTTTTGTATCTGATTGCCTATCAAGCTGATATCCATATCCGTACCTCCGCTTTTTTACCGCGTTTTCAACCGTCCCTTGCAAGCGACGGTTTAAGTATAGGTCATATACCGCTTGATTTCAATGGATGCGAACTGGAGAAAAATCAACCGCCGCTTGATATTCCGCGGAAATTGAAAAAAGCGCGGCCCGCAACGCAGCCGCGCGAAATCTTGTATGTGCCCGTCAATCCTCCGGACCCGCCAGCTCCTTTCGCACCGTCAGCGCCATGGCGGTGAAGCAGGCGATGCCGCCCACGAAGTTGGAGACGGGCTCGGCCATAAAGACGCCGTTGACGCCGAGATTTCCCACGGAGGGCAGGAGGATAGTCAGGGGGATGACGATGAAGGCCTTGCGCAGGAGGGAGAAGAACACCGCCTGCTTGGACTTGCCCAGAGCCACGAAGGTGGACTGGCCGGCGAACTGGAGCGCCATCATGAAAATGCCGAAGAAGTAGATGTGCAGGGCGGGGACGCCGTAGGTCACCAGCTCCGGGCTGTCGTTAAAGAGCTTAATGAACGCCTGGGGGAACAGGAACAGCACCAGCCACGCCGAGCAGGTGAAGATCACGCAGACCACCGTCATGAACCGGATGCACTCCAGCACGCGCCCGTTCTTTTTGGCCCCGTAGTTGAAGCTCATCACCGGCTGGGCCCCGCCGGTGAGGCCCTGGACGGGCAGGGTGATGATCTCCCGCACGGAGTTGATGACGGTCATCACCCCCACATATAGATCCCCCGTGTCGCCGCCCACCCGCTTCAGGGTGGCGTTGCAGATGATCTGCACCGAGCCGTTGGTCACCGCCATGATAAAGCCGGACAGGCCCAGGGCGCAGATCTCCCCCAGGAGACGCCCGTCAAAGGCGATCCGGCGGACGGACAGGGGGATCACCACCCGGCGGCAGGTGAGGAAGCAGAAGACCCACACCGCCGAGACCCCCTGGCTGATGACTGTGGCGATGGCCGCGCCCTGTACGCCCAGCCCCAGGACGAAGATAAAGAGCGGATCCAGAAGCAGATTGAGGACGGCCCCGATCAGCACCGTCAGCATCCCCATGACCCCGAAGCCCTGGGCGTTGACAAAGAAATTCATGCCCAGGCTCGTCATCACAAACAGCGTCCCCAGAAGATAGACGGAGATGTAGCTGTCGGCATAGGGGTAGGTGTCCTCGCTGGCGCCGAAGAGAAAGAGGATGTCCCGGCGGAACAAATAGCACAGGACGGCCAGGATAAGCCCCGAGAGGAGCAGCAGGGCAAAGCTCAGCCCCATGATCCTCTCCGCCCGCTTACCGTTCCCCGCGCCCCGGGCCATGGAGAACAGCGGCGCGCCGCCGGCCCCGAAGAGCTGGGTGAAGGCGGAGATGATGGTAATGATGGGCAGGCACAGCCCCACGCCGGTGAGGGCTGTGGTGCCCACGCCCTCGATGTGGCCGATGTAGATCCGGTCCACCACATTGTAAAGCACATTGATCAGCTGGGCCAGCGTCATGGGCAGGGCGATGCGCAGAATGTTGCGCCTGACGCTCCCCACGCCGAAATCGGCCGATTTTGTGTTCATTCTTCGTCACTTCCCGTCAGCTTGTATTATACAGTGTCTTTCGGCTGATTGCAACCCGGCCGGACGCGCATATGAAATAAACAGGAAACGGAAAAATGACTTGACATTTCGTCTATTTGACGGTAAAATAAAAGATGGTATTTTTTCAAGATGCTATCCTATCGCGTCCCGTGACGCTTTTTCAATACAGAGACGCGGTATTTTGGTATTTCGGAATCGTATCGAATCATTTTACTTTAGAAAGGGAGGTGCATTATCTCCATATGTGGTGGCTTTATGTAATAGCCGGACTGGTTGGCATCGTCATCGGCGCCGGGGCCATGGTCGCACTTGTAAAAGCGAAGCAGAAGCGCGACCAGAAGACCATCGAGGACGCCGAGGAGCAGGCCAAGCAGATCATCAATGACGCCATCAAGAGCGCGGAAAACAAGAAACGGGAGGCGCTTTTGGAGGCCAAGGAAGAGATCCACGCAAGCCGTGCCGAGCACGAGCGGGAGGTAAAGGAGCGCCGGGCCGAGCTTTCCAAGCAGGAGCGCCGCCTTCAGCAGAAGGAGGAGGCCCTGGACAAGAAGACGGAAGGTCTGGAGCGCAAAAACGAGCAGGTCCAGAAGAAGCTGACGGAGCTGGACGCGGCCAAAGAGGAGGTCGCGCTCATCAAGCGCGGACAGCTGGAAATGCTGGAGAAGATCTCCGGCTACACCGTGGATGAGGCCAAGGCTTACCTCATCAAGAACGTAGAGGCCGAGTGTACCCACGAGGCCGCCATGAAGATCAAGGAGGTGGAGGCCCGCTATAAGGACGAGGCCGACGCCAAGGCCCGGGAGATCATCACCCTGGCCATCCAGCGCTGCGCCGCCGACCATGTGGCCGAGGCCACTGTCAGCGTGGTGCCGCTGCCCAACGACGAGATGAAGGGCCGCATCATCGGCCGCGAGGGCCGCAACATCCGCTCCATTGAAAATCTCACCGGCGTGGATCTCATCATCGACGACACGCCGGAGGCCATCACCGTCTCCAGCTTCGATCCCGTGCGCCGGGAGATCGCCCGCCTGGCCCTGGAGAAGCTCATTCAGGACGGCCGCATCCATCCCACCCGCATTGAGGAGATGGTGGACAAGGCCCGCCGGGAGGTGGACGCCACCATCAAGGCCGAGGGCGAACGCGCCGTTTTCGAAACGGGCGTGCGCGGCCTGCATCCGGAGCTTGTGAAGCTCCTGGGCCGCCAGAAATACCGCACCAGCTACGGGCAGAACGTGCTGAACCACTCCAAGGAGGTGGCCTACATCGCTGGCCTCCTGGCCTCCGAACTGGGTGTGGACGTGGCCACCGCCAAGCGCGCCGGCCTGCTTCACGACTTGGGCAAATCCGTGGATCACGAGATGGAGGGCAGCCACGTCCAGCTGGGCGTGGAGCTGGCCCGCCGCTACCACGAGTCCGAGGAGGTCATCCACGCCATCGAGGCCCATCACGGCGACGTGGAGCCCCACACCGTCATCGCCTGTCTCGTTCAGGCCGCGGACACCATCTCCGCCGCCCGGCCCGGGGCCCGGCGTGAGAACATCGAGAGCTACATCAAGCGCCTTGAAAAGCTGGAGGAGCTGACCGGCTCCTTCAAGGGCGTGGAGACCAGCTACGCCATCCAGGCCGGCCGGGAGATCCGCATCATGGTCAAGCCCGAGGAGGTCTCCGAGGACGAGATGGTGCTCCTGGCCCGGGAGATCGCCCGGAAGATCGAGCAGGAGCTGGAGTACCCCGGCCAGATCAAGGTCAACCTGTTCCGGGAGACAAAGGCCGTGGAATACGCCAAATAACAAAACCGAAAAAACCGAGGGGAGCCGCCAGGCTCCCCTTAAATCGAAATCATTCACCGGCACCACGAAAAAGGAACCGCCCAAGCGGTTCCTTTTTCGTGGTACGGTTATTCATAAGGGACTTTGAAAATAACAAAAATCCGGCACCGGCACATATCCGAGGAGGACGCTCAGAAGGTAATCGTCAACTCATACACCGCACCACCGCAAAACACCCAGCCGAACCTTGGGTTCGGTTGGGTGTTTCGTTGC
>CANRMY010000070.1 GCA_947631845.1 uncultured Oscillospiraceae bacterium
GCCCACGGAGCCGCCCACGGAGCCTCCCACGGAGCCGCCCACGGAGCCGCCCACGGAGCCGCCCGCGCCGGTGCTGACCAGGGAGGAGAAGATCGCCATTGTAAGATCCCTCATTGACAGCCCGGTGAGTAAGCTCTACGAGGCCATCGGGAAGCCGGATTCCTCCAGCTATACCCCCAGCTGTCTTGTGGACGGCGAGGACGGGGAGCTCTATTATGACGGGTTTACGGTGTACACATTAAAAACCGCTGAAGGGGAGACAGTCTATGAGGTGGAGTGATCTTTTCAAAAAAGCCACGGCGGCGATCCTCGGCGCCGTCCTGCTGGTGAGCCTTCTGGCCGGCTGTATGGCGGCCAACGGCCTTTCGGAGGACTATGCGGGGGAGGAGACCGCGTCCGTGGAGGACACGGTGTCCGATAGGGACGGCGTCTTGGCCCCGGAGACCACGCCGGACGGCGAGGATATCACTGCCGCGCCTGTTTACACCCCTCCGGCGCTGATCGGCGGAGGCGGCGTCCATCCCGGCTATATCCTGGGCAACGGCGCCGGCGGCGTTGAACCCGACCAGGAGCTTACCCTGGCCCAGGCGGCGGTGATGCTGTACAGGATCCTGGCTGCGCCCGGGCCGGAGCGCGCCGCTTTTTCCGACGTTTCCCCGAACGCCTGGTACGCCGATGCCATCGGGTACCTGGCGGCCATTGACGTGCTCGACGCCTCCGCCTGGAATATCGAGCCGAACCGCGCCGTCACCCGCGGCGAGTTTTTCGCCATGATCACCTATCTTTTGGCGGGCCGGGCGTTTGAGGCACCGGACATCACGTTCCCGGACGTGCCGGCGGAGCACCGGTATGCCCGTGAGATCGCCTACGCCGTCTCCAGGGGCTGGATCCGTGGGGATGACCACGGCAATATCATGCCGGACAAGACCCTCACCAGGGCGGAGGCGGTGACCGTCATCAACAGGCTCATCGGCGCCGAGCCCGACCGGGCGTATATGAAAAATCTGTTCTTCTCCCCGTTTTCGGACCTGTTCGCCACCCACTGGGCGTATTATGATATCATGGAAGCCGCCGTGGCGCACACCCACGCGTCCGCCGAGGGCGGCCCCTGGACCGCCGCCGATGTGGAGAGCCTGAAAAAACCGGAGGGCTTCTATTTCACCGGCCTTGACTACTATTACATCGGCGCGGACGGGATGCCGTTGAGGAACGCCTTCCAGGGCGGCCTCTATTTCGGCGCTGACGGGCTCTATACCAGCGGGGACGCCGTCATCGACGGGTATGTGAAAGACACGCTTCGCGGCATCATAACGCCCTCCATGACCCCCATGGAGAAGCTGCGGGCCGCCTATGTCTACACCAGGGACAGCTTCACCTATCTCCGCCGTCACTATTACGAGATGGGCGACACCAGCTGGGCGGTGCAGGAGGCCACCACCATGTTCTCCACCAAGCGCGGCAACTGCTACTGCTTCTCCTCGGTGTTTTACTTCCTGGCCAGACAGCTGGGCTTCGACGCCATGCTGATCTCCGGCAAGGTCAACAACCGCAACCCCGTGCCCCACGCCTGGGTGGAGATCGCGGAAAACGGCGAGATGATCATGTACGACGCGGAGCTGGAAATGGCGGAGCGGAAGAAGGGCCATATGCAATACAACTTCTTCCATATGGCGTACGACGAGACGCCCTGGAGATACTGGAGATGACCGAGGTCAAATGAAGAAGCGGACGATAGTCATTCTGGCCGCCGTGCTGGCCGTCCTGTTGGCGGTCGGGGCAGGGGGGTACTATGTCCTTTTCCTGCGGCCCTATCGTGACGCGGTCACCACCATCCCGCAGACGGGCGTGACGCTGTCGGAGGATGAGGACGGCGGCCTTACGCTGTCCTGGCCCCGGGCGGAAAACGCCGACGACTATAAGGTGGAGCTGAAAAACGGCAGGACGACGGTCTGGTCGGGCGTTTTTTCGGAAAACCGGTGCGCTCTCCCCGCGCCGGATACGCTTCGGGGCGGCACGGCGCTGACCGTCACGCCCAGAAGAGCCTATCAGGCGCCGGGCGGTGCCAAAATGCGCTCCTGTGACAAGCCCCTGAAGGCGGCTTTTCCCGCCGCGCTCCCCTCCTTGGCCGATCTTGAAAGCGCCCTGGACGCGGACGTGCTGACCTTGACCTGGACGCCGGTGGAGGGGGCGGTCTATACCGTATCCGCCGCCGACGGGACGGCGCTCCTCACCACCGCCGGCGGGGAGGCGTCCCTGACCTTTGGGGAGGATATCCCCATGCCGGCCAAGAACGAAAACGTCTCCTTCACGCTCACTTACGCTATCCCCGGCGGGGATGTGGCTTTTTCCAGCCGCGTCAGCGCCCGCGTGGACGTTGCGGGGGAGGATCTGCGCGGCACCAGACTTTTTATGCAGGTGGAGGAGCTGGGAAACAACTACTACCGGTTCACCTGGAACGAGACGCGGGGCCAGCGGTACGAGCTCCAGACCCAGGACGCCCTGGGCCAGTGGCAGACCCTGGCCGTCAGGACGGACGCGGAGGAGCTCTCCTGCACCCTGGGGCCCTTTCCCCCGTTTACGGATCAGTTCTTCCGGGTGATCGCCGTGGGCGGACACACCCTGCCGGACAGTGACTTTGCGGCGGAGCCGGCGGAGACCTCTCTTTTCACCGGCCCCACCACCATGTACGCCACCGTCTGGGTGGTGAAGGATCTGGACATCTGGTCCGACACCGCCAAATCCTCCCGGGTGGGCCGCGCCACCACGGACAAGTCCTACTGCGTCATGGGGGAGAAGGACGGGTATTTTCTGATCTACATCGACGGCGCCAAGGGGTATGTGGACAGCGCCTGGTGCCTGATCAACCTGCCGGACTACATGGGGGATCTTGTCTCCTATGACATCAAAAACAGCTACGACTCCATCTTTATGGTCCACGATTACGGCATCCCCAGCATCACCGATACGGTGGTCACCGGGTACGAGCAGGTGGGCTCCGACTACTATACCGTGACGGAGGAGCGTACCGTTCGGCCGGAGACGCCGGACACGGACGCACCGGACACGGACGCGCCGGAATATGATTATGAAGCGCTCCGGGATCTGTATGTCCCGGGACAGGTGGAGATCCGCAAGCCCTCCGGCTTCCTGGTCCCGCTCCTGTATCCCACCGCGAAAAAGATCCTGACGGCCGCCCTGGCGGCCCGGGAGGACGGGTACCGGCTGAAAATATACGACGCGTACAGACCGTATATCGCCACACGCTTCCTCTTTGACCTGACCGAGAGTCTGCTCCAGACCCAGGTGCCCGAGGAGGTATACAGCCGGATGGCCGGCGATAAATGGGCGGATTACCTGACCTGGCTTTCAAGGCCGGCAGAGCCGGAGGACGAGGCCCAAACACCCCCGGAGGAGGGGGAAACGGAGACGGGTTCGGAGCAGGACGTCCCGGAGGAGGAGCCCCGGCCCACCTTCTACACCGTGATGACCGACGGGCGTTACGGCATCGGCTCCTTCCTGGCCAGGACCGGCTCCACCCATAACCAGGGCGTGGCCGTGGATCTGACGCTGGAGGTGATCTACTCAGGCCGGGAGCTGGAGATGCAGACAGCCATGCACGATTTGAGCTGGAATTCCGTGCTGAAGTACAACAACGAGAACGCAAACCTCCTGCAAAAATACATGACCTCCGCCGGCCTCGGCACGCTCTCCAGCGAGTGGTGGCACTTCCAGGACAACGAGCTGCGCAAGGCGCAGAGCATCCCCCTGCGCCAGCAGGGCGTCACCCGCGCCGGATGGACGGCCGACGCAAACGGCTGGCGCTACAGAACCGCGGAGGACACGTATCTGAAGGACGGCGTGTACAAGGTGGACGGCAAAAGCTACACCTTCGACGAGAACGGCTATTCCGATTACGCCGCCTGGGAGAACTGACCCGGAAGCAGCCATAACATCAAACTAAAGGTGACACAAAAACAGATCCCGCCGCGTTTTCCGGCGGGATCTGTTTTTGTGTGGAGCTTATGTCAACCTGAAATGTTATGTCTACCAATAATGTTATGTTAACAAATTAAGTTAACATAACATTATTCTGCCTGGCGGCCGCCTGGACGGTGTGGGAGACGAGAACGGCGGTGGTGACGGAGCCGACGCCGCCGGGGACGGGGGTGATGGCCCCTACGATGGGCTCCACCGCCTCAAAATCCGCGTCGCCGGCCATTTTGCCCTCACCGTTTGTGTTGATGCCCACATCGATAACGATCTGGCCGGGGGAGACGTGCTGTTTTTCCAGGGCGTTCAAATGGCCCACGGCGGCCACGATGATGTCCGCCCGCTTTGTCTCCGCGGGCAGGTCCCGTGTGCGTGTGTGGCAGACGGTGACGGTGGCGTTGCGGGCGAGCAGCAGCTGGGAGACGGGCTTGCCGATCACCAGACTGCGCCCCATGACCACAGCCCTTTTGCCGGCGCAGTCCACGCCGTAGTGATCCAGGATCTCCACACAGCTCTGGGCGGTGCAGGGGCTGAAGCCCCTGCCGTTTCCGGTGAATACCCCGGCCAGGGACCCGTCGGTGATACCGTCCACGTCCTTTTCCGGCCGCAGCGCGGCGCGGATGCTGGCGTCGTCGATGTGCTTGGGCAGCGGGCGGAAGATCAGTACGCCGTGAACGGAGCTGTCGCGGTTCAGCTCCTCGATGACCTTCAAAAGCGCCTCCTGGGCGATATCCTCCGGCAGGACGACGCTCCTGGCCTCCACGCCCACCGCGCCGCACCGCTTGACGGCCCCGCGCTCATAGTAGATATCCGCGTCGTTTTCCCCCACACGGACCAGCGCCAGGGTGGGGACGATGCCCTTTTCCCGGAGCGATGATGCCCCGGCCTTTGTCTTTTCGTTCAGCGCCGCCGCCACCGGCGCGCCCTTCAGCAGTTCCGCCATGCAGATGTCCTCCGTCCGTTTTTCCTCAGTATATTTCACTTTCCCCCGTCTGTCAACTGCCCACCGCGTCCCGAACCCGAAAAAAGCCAGGAACAAATGCTGTTCCTGGCTTTTTCAGATCGTTTACCGTCCGCCGGTCATGCTCCCGCTGCCGGTGCCGTAGCCGGAGGCGCCATTGCCGGCGCCGTCGGAGGTGGCGCCGGTGCTGCCGCCGTTGGTCATGCCGCCGCCGTAGCCGGTGGTGCCGCTGCCGCCGGAGCCGTAGCTGCCGTTGCCATTGGCGTTGCCGCCCGTGGTACCGTTGCCCACGGCGCCGTTGGCGGTCCCATTGCCGTTGTCATTGCCGTTCCCGGTGATGTCGTTCACCCCGTCGCGGATGCCGTCGCCCACGTCGTCCATGGCGTCGCCGATGCCCCGGCCCAGATCGTCCAGGCCGTCGCCGATGACGCCGTCCTTGGTGTTGTCGCTCCTGTCGGCGTCGGACGCGCCGCAGGAAGCCAGAGAGAGCGCAAAGACCAGCGCCAGAACAATATATATCGCTTTTTTCATGTTCATCCTCCTCGTTTGGCTCTTGCTGATAGTCAGCCGGGCCCGTAAAATCAAATGCGAGTCTATTATTTGCGCCCGCCGCCCGTTTGATACGCCGCCCTGAATGTACCGGATCTGGCGTTTTTTGCGCAAAAAAACAATGAAAAAAGACGGTAAAAACCCGCCCCAACCAGCCCGTTCATCGAATTACGCAATGTTTGATTTTTCGCACCCGTACGGGCCGGACACCCGGCCGGCCCGCGTATCGAATTCTTAATAAATTTCCCCATAACGCCGTAGGGGCGGCCGTCCCCGGCCGCCCGTCCCGGTCAACCACCGGGCTGTCAATCAACATGGTAGGGGCCGCCTCTCCAGGCGGCCCCTACGTAAGCGAAATATACGGAATCGTAACAATTGATGTTGCCAAATCTACGCTCATACCGTCGCCTCGGAGTGGATCACCGCCGCCAGCCGCAGCTCCTCCCCGTAGGGCTCGAACACCAGCCGCAGGATGGACCAGTCTGTGTACTCCGCTTCCACTGTGCCCGGATAGCAAAGGTCCACAAAGGAGGCGCCGGGGAAGATGTCGGTGACGTTCTCCCGGGCGTTGCCCACCCGCAGGGTGTAGTTCACCGTCACCACGGGGGCACAGGTGTAGTCCCGGTTGGTGACGTACCTGGTGAAATACTCACCCACGGTCATGCTGATGGGTTCGCCGCTGTCGGGTCTTACGCCCCAGATGAGCTTGTCGGTGCCGGAGCCGAAGCTCTCCACCTGCCGCGCGGTGAAGGAGAGGTTGGAGGCCAGGTTCACCGTGGCGATGGGGGAGAAGACCACCCCGTAGTCCGGGTGTACGGTCTCGGCCAGCGCCTCGAAATCGTTGTTTTTTAAATACGCCGCCGTGTCCAGGGCGGCCTCTGTCAGCGCCGCGTTGGATACGGGAGCGGCGTCCGCCGCCTCGCGGCTTTTCTCACGGGTCACCGCCGGGATCAGGGTATAGAGCGTGAAAAGCGTCAGCAGAACGCCCGCCAGCAGGCCCGCCACGGCGTAGATCACAACGGAAGCTTTTTTCACCGGATTCCCTCCCTTCAAACAGTCGTCGCCGAAAATCTCCTCAAAGTATATTTTAATCCGAAAAAGCCCTCCTTACAACAAACAAATGGTTACAATTTACAACGAAATGGTTAAAAAATGTGGGCTTGCCCCCGCCGCCCGTCCGAAAAGGGATACGGCCCGGTAAAATGCACAAATTATGAAAGTGACAAGGGCGTAAAAATTCATATTCATATGAAAATGCCTTTTCTCCCTTGCCAAAATGCAAGATTGCGCATATAATGGCTACAAAATCAATAACAAGACAGGGGACACACACCATGAAAAGCTTATCAACCGCCGCCTCCGCCATCAAACCCTCCGCCACCCTCGCCATCAACGCCCTCAGCCAGGAGCTGAAGGCCCAGGGCGTGGACGTGGTCAGCTTCGGGGCCGGCGAGACCGATTTTTACACCCCCGACCACATCAAGGCCGCCGGTATCGCCGCCATCGAGGGCAACAAGTCCTATTATACCGCCTCCTCCGGCGTGGCCCCGCTGAAGAAGGCCATCTGCGGGTATCTGGATAAGACCTTCGGCGTGAAATACGAGAACAAGAACATCTGCGTCACCTCCGGCGCCAAGCACGTGCTCTACATCGTCATGCGCGTGATGCTGAACCCCGGCGACGAGGTGATCCTGCCCGCCCCCTATTGGGTCACCTATGAGGAGGCCATCCGCATGTGCGGCGCCGTCCCGGTCATCCTGAAAACCGACGAGTCCACCCGGTTCAAAATCAGCCCCCAACAGCTTCAGGACGCCGTCACGGAGAAGACCAAGGCCGTCATTCTCACCAACCCCTCCAACCCCACCGGTATGCTCTACGCCGAGGAGGAGCTGCGCGCCCTGGGCAGGGTCATCGTGGACAACGACCTCTACCTCATCGACGACGAGATCTACGCCACTCTGGTCTACAACGGCAAATTCGTCTCCGCCGCCGCCATCGACCCGGAGCTCTATGAGCGCACGGTCATCGTCAACGGCGTCTCCAAGACCTACGCCATGACCGGCTGGCGTATCGGCTTCGCCGCCGGCCCCGCCCAGATCATCAAGCTGATGGACACCTACCTGAGCCACTCCACCGGCAACGCCAGCAACATCGCCCAGTACGCCTCCATCGCCGCCTACGAGGGCAGTCAGGAGTGCGTGGAGAGGATGCACGCCGAGTTTGCCAAGCGCCGCGCGTATTTTGTCCAGCGCGTGGAGGCCATGGACCTGGTCAGCTGCCTGCCCCCTGACGGCGCGTTTTACATCTTCATGAACGTGAGCCGCACCTTCGGCATGACCCTGTGCGGGGAGAAAATAAACGACTCCTCCGACTTCGCCCAGGCCCTTTTGAAGCACGGCCTAGTGGCTACCGTCCCCGGCGTGGCCTTTGGCTCCACCGATCACATCCGCTGGAGCTACGCCACAAGCCTCGAGAACATTAAAAAGGGCCTTGACCGCCTGGAGAAATTCCTCCATAACGAGCCCACCGCCCAGAACTGAATCGAGCCCCTCCCGTGCGCGAGATCCCCACGGGAGGGATTTTTTTATCTCTACCCATAATAGAAGCGGGACAGAATACGTCTTGCAGGGTGAAAGGCCTTTTTTGATTCGAATATCCGTTTAAGGAGGTGCGCGCGTGGAGGATACCGAGCTTGTGGAGCTGTTTTGGGCCAGGGACGAGTCCGCCCTGGCGGGGGTGTCGGAGAAGTACGGCGGCCTGTGCCGGGAGCTGGCCCGGCGGCTTCTGGGGAGCGACCGGGACGCGGAGGAGTGCGTCTCCGACGTGCTGCTGCGCCTGTGGGAGTCCATCCCGCCCCAGCGGCCCCTGTCCCTGAAGGCGTACATGTTGAAGATCACCCGCAACCTGACGGTGGACCGCTGGCGCGGGAGCACCGCCGCCTTCCGGGCGGGGGAGCTGACGGCCCTGACGCCGGAGCTGGAGGCGTGCCTGCCCGCGTTTCCCAGCGCCGAGGAGGTGTCCGGGGAGCGGGAGACGGCCGAGGCCGTGGACAGGTGGCTGAAAAGTCTGCCCAAGGACGACCGGACGCTGTTCCTCCGGCGCTATTGGTTCGGGGACACGGTGAAGGAGATCGCCCAAAGCCGTGGCGTCCCCGCCAACCGGCTGGCCCAGAAGCTGAACCGTCTGCGCGGCGGCCTCCGGCGCGCCCTGGAAAAGGAGGGGATCGTCTTATGAGTGAAAAATGCGTGAATTTACTGGCCGCCCTGGGCGGCCTGGAGGAAGAGCTGATCCTGGAGGCGGCGGAGGATCGGGCGAAAAAGCGCCGCCGCTGGCCCCGCCGGCTCGTGAAGACCCTGGCCGCCTGCGCCGCGCTGGCGGTGATCGGCGTGGGCGCTTTCTACTTCCTTCCCTCCGGCGCCCACTCCGGCGGCACAAACGTGGGCGGCAAAGGGGACGAGCCCCGGAGCTTCCTCTTATACGAGGGACCGGTCCTGCCCCTGACCCTCCGGGACGAGCAGGAGGACATCAGCGCGGAGCGGTCCGTCACCCTGGACTTCACCGGCTGGGACACGGACGGCACGGAGCTGCTGATCCGGGACAGCTGCACCCTGAAAAACGCCTCCGGCGAGGATCGGACCGTGCGGGCGCTCTACCCCTTCATCGGGAGATTCTATGAGGTGAGCGACCGCCGGCCCACCCTGACCCTGGACGGCGTGGAGCTGGACACGACCCTCCTGGCCGGATATTACGCCGGCGGCTACGAGGGCCCCTGGAAGGGGAGCGTCGGCGGGGATGAGAACGGGGGCAGCGTCAACATGAACTACCCCGACTCCTGGGAGGATTACCGGGACCTGCTGGCCGGCGGGAGCTATTTTGCCGCCGCCGAAAGCCCTTACCCCGACTTCACCGGCGTCACGGCCTGGGTCTACGACCTGACGGACCCCTGGTACACCCTGGCGGAGGGACAGACGGCGTCACGGCCCGTCCTCCACGTCACCGTCCCCCTGGACCCGGCCAAAACAAGGCTTCTGCACACCGGCGGCGTTTCCGGCTGGAGCTGGGACGACGGCGAGGGGCGGATGCGCTTTCAGTACGACATCCCCGGCGAAACGAGCGGTTCTTACCAGGACGACGGGCACAGGACGATCGTCGCTGTGGGGGAGGAGCCCGGGGAACCTAAAATCGAGGGCTTCACCGCCGTGGCCGAGGACCAGGCCCGGCCCCTGGAGGCCGGGGCCACGATCACAAAGCGGGCGGTGGATCTGGAGGAATATCTGCGCGCCCTGGCGCTGGAGCAGTACGGGGGATACGACGGCCAGGAGGGCCGGCCGGACTTCGAGACGGTCTACGGACAGTTCAAGCTGTGGCTCGTCACCGACGGGCCCCTGGCGCGGGAGCCGAAGGAGCGGTATCTTGACGGATACCTGAACTTTGGCGAGGCCGCCTCCCTGGTCCGGGTGCTGTGGCTGGAGGCGGAGATCACCGTCCCGGCGGGGGCCTCTGTCACCCTGACGGCGGAGCTTCACAAGACGGGGAGCAGCGACCCCTTCCGCTCCCGCGGGAGCGTCGGCGGGGCGGAGTACGAGCTGGCCACGCGCCTGGGCTCGAATCTGGCTTTCACCAACCAATCCGCCACCCTGGAGGACCGGGGGAAAATCGAGATCGTCCGCCAAAACTTCGGCTTTGACCTGAAAAAGGGCGTCAAAACCGTGACTCTCACCGGCGAGATCTACTTCCTGGAGGTCAAAGCGAAAGCCGGCTGAGGCCGTAAAGCAGTCAACGGATAGGAACGCTCCGGCGAATCGCCGGGGCGTTTTCTATCCGATCGACCGACTTAACGGACGGTAGATTTCTTCACATTTGGGTGGTATACTGTTAAATATCGAGTGGGCGGCTGTTCGACAAATTGAAATATTGGAAGGATATTATGAAAGCAATCTTAACAAGCAGTCTTGGCGGTTACTCTAAAATCAATGGGGTCAGGGTGCCGGAGCCTTTGCCGCAAACGAACGGGCTGTTGGACAGGCTTAAAGCGATCTGGCCGGAGCACGCGCGCGTGCTGTTTATTTGCGCGGAACCGGATCATTACGAAAAAAACGATAATATTCTTGCCTGCTTTCAGGAGACATTTCCCATGAGCGGGCTCAGCGTTTCGTATATCGACCTCTGTGATAACAGAAACCCGGAAATCATAGACAGCCTGGGGAACATGGACGTGCTGGTTTTTACGGGCGGTCATGTGCCTACGCAAAACAAATTCATGAAAAGGCTCCGTTTAAAAGAGCGTTTATCGGACTACAACGGAAGCATAATCGCGATGAGCGCCGGTTCTATGAACTGCGCGGACCTGGTCTACGCCGGTCCGGAGCTGGAGGGGGAGGCTGTTGATCCCCATTATGAGCGTTGGATCACTGGTCTTGGCATAACGGACATCAATTTTTTTCCGCATATGCAAAGCCTCAGGGACGCCTGGTTAGACGGTATGCGTTTGATTGAGGACATTACATTTGCCGACAGCGTTGACCACGAGTTCATTGCCTTGAATGACGGAAGCTATATCATGATCGCTGACGGAAAAACAACGTTATACGGAGAGGCGTATGTGATCAAGGACAGACAGCTGACGCAGATCTGTCAGGATGATCGATCCGTTTCTTTGTAAAAGATAACTGTTTTACTTCCTTACGCCCGCCGCCCGTTTGCGCGGCGGGCCGCGTTTTTTTCGATTTTTAGTCTTGAATTGCCGGGACGATATGGTATAATGGGAGGCGTAGACCCAAATTCTCTACATAGGAGTGATCATTATGCCTTTCGTTACCACCACCGAGATGTTCAAAAAGGCCTATGACGGCGGATACGCCGTAGGCGCCTTCAACGTCAACAACATGGAGATCGTCCAGGGTATCACCGAGGCCGCCCGGGAACAGCACGCCCCCCTGATCCTTCAGGTCAGCAAGGGCGCCCGCGCCTACGCCAACCACACCTACCTGGTGAAGCTGGTGGAGGCCGCCGTCATCGAGTGTCCCGATATCCCCATCGCCCTGCACCTGGATCACGGCCCCGACTTCGAGACCTGCAAATCCTGCATCGACGGCGGCTTTACCTCCGTCATGATCGACGCCAGCTCCAAGCCCTTTGAGGAGAACATCGCCATCACCCGCAAGGTGGTGGAGTACGCCCACGACCACGGCGTGGTGGTGGAGGCCGAACTGGGCTCTCTGGCCGGCGTGGAGGACGAGGTCAACGTCTCCGCCGAGGATTCCAGCTACACCCGCCC
>CANRMY010000071.1 GCA_947631845.1 uncultured Oscillospiraceae bacterium
CCCTCGTGCTTGTAATACGGGTCCAGCCGCTCGTATATCCAGCCGTAGTCCATAACCTTCTCTATTTTTCGCAGAAGGTGATCCTTCGGCACCAATGCGTCTATGTCCGTCAGCACAACTTCCCGCCGCGCGTCCTTGCTCCATTCCTCCATGGCTCTCACCTCACGGACTATTTTACCATATTTGAGGGGAAAAGGGAAGGTTTTTTGACAGACTGAGATCCACCCGAAAGGGTGGATCTTTTCTTTTGGCGAAAAAGGCGGGCCGCCTGGAGAGGCGGCCCCTATAAGGTTATACGGTGGATTATCGGAAATTCGTGGGCCGCCGAGGGCGGCGGCCCGTACAAGGTTGATTGAAGGATTTTCAGAAATTCGATACACGGGCCGGCCGGGTGTCCGGCCCGTACGGGTACGTTATACGAAATACACCGGAAATTCGCGGTCTTACTTCATGATCTTCTCATACGCCTTTTTGATGCCGCAGGCGTAGGTGAGGGGGATGGCGATGAAGCCCAGGAGCGCCTGGAGGATCTGGAAGGGGAGCTTGGTCACGGCGTATTCCGGGGTGGAGTAGATGTAAGCGCGGCCCAGGGTGTAGCCCGCCACCATGATGACGGCGCCAACGGCTATGGCGATCGCCGAGGAGAGCACAGGCTTTTTGCCGCCCAGGAGCTTGTGGGCCAGCAGGGAGATCACCACCGCCTGAAGGCCGTGGGTCACCAGGGAGACGTACATGGGCGCGGGGTAGAACAGGAGATCGCCCAGAAAAGCGCCCACGCCGCCGACCACAAAGGCGCAGAAGGGATCCAGCAGAAGCGCCGCCGTGCAGATGATAATGTCGTTGGCGTACAGATGCCCGCCGGGGACGGGGATGGACAGGATCTCCATGCTCAGCACGATATTCATGGCCATCAGCATGGCGGTCAGGGTGAGTTTTTTGATGTCTTTCGATTTCATGGGGGTTCCTCCTTGACAACTGGAATTGTCCCTATTATAATCGCTTTTGGACATATGAAAATCACCAAAAAAGGAGAAGTTTTTATAACCAGATGTTGACCTATGATTTGAAGGAGGGGACGGGGCCCCTGTATCTGCGGCTCTATGAGCGGATCCGGGAGGACATACGTTCCGGGGCCGTGGAGCCGGGGAGCCGCCTGCCCTCCAAGAGGACGCTGGCGGAGCACCTGGGCGTCAGCGTCATCACGGTGGACGGGGCGTACAGGTGCCTCATCGACGAGGGCTATGTGACCAGCCGGGAGCGCAGCGGCTATTTCGCCGCGCGTCTGGGCCAGGCCGCGCCCAGGCCGGCGGAGGCGGCGGAGGCGCTTTTGGAGGAGGAGACGGAGGCCGGGACGGACTACGGCTTTCGGTATGCGGCGCTGTGGAAGATCATGCGGGAGGTTATCTCCGAGCGGGGGGAGAAGCTGCTGGCCAAGCCGCCGGCCTTCGGGTGCGCGGAGCTGAGGCGGGCCATCGCGGCCTTTCTGCGGCGCTACCGGGGGATGCGGGTGGAGGCGGGGCGTGTCATCGTGGGCTCCGGCGCGGAGTATCTCTACGGGATGCTGACGCAGCTCTTCGGAAGGGATCGTATCTTCGCCGTGGAGGAGCCGGGCTACGGCAAGATCCGCAAGGTGTACGAATCCATGGGCGCGGCCTGCCGCCTCCTGCCCCTGGACGGGGACGGGGTCAGCTCAAAGGCCCTGGCGGCCACGGACGCGGACATCCTGCACGTCACGCCCTACCACAGCTTCCCCACGGGCATCACGGCCTCCCACGAGAAACGGCGGGAGTATCTGGACTGGGCGGCCAGGGGGGACCGGTACGTGGTGGAGGACGACTTCGATTCTGAATTTTCCCCGGCCAGGAGGCCCCAGGAGCCGCTCTTCTCCATGGACAGGGGCGGCAGGGTGGTCTATCTGAACACCTTCTCCCACTCCCTGGCCCCGTCCATGCGCATCGGTTACATGATCCTGCCGGAGGAGCTTTTCCGGCTCTATGAGGAAAAGCTGGGCTTCTATTCCTGCCCGGTGCCGGTGTTTGACCAGTATGTACTGGCCCGGTTCATCGACCGGGGCCATTTTGAGCGCCACCTGAACCGCGTGCGCCGCCAGCTCCGGGCGGAGGGGGAGTGAGACGGGGGATTTCCGGGAAATTCGACGGTGCGTCGGGCCGCATCGGGGCCCCAACATTATGTACGATGGTTCTGAGAGGTCCTTGTAGGGCCGGACACTGGCCGGCCCGTCCTTCGAATTCCCGAAAACCTTTCAATCAACGCCGTAGGGGCCGCCTCTCTTGGCGGCCCGTCCATTCAAATGGCGGCAAAGCCGCAACCTTTTTGAGGCTGGCGATGTGGAAATTCAATGGTGCGTCGGGCCGGCCAGGTGTCCGGCCCGTACGGGTGCGTTGTACGAAATTTGCCTTTGCGTCACATTATCCCCAGCCCGTTTTTGCCGAATTCGGCCACGAGGGACTGCATCTCCTCCGGGGATCTGACGCCGTGGGCGCGGGCAATCAGCTCCTCCCGCTGGCGCTGGTTCAGCGCGGAGAACCGGTTCATAGCCACCGCGTTGGAGGCCAGGACCATGCCGAAGCCCAGGGGCAGCCCGTCGTTGTAAAGCTCGTTGTAAAGCATACGATCACCTCGGAAAAAGCTTTCCCGAAGATGCCGCCGCGTATGCGTAGACAGGGCCTTTCAAGCAAAAAATATATGCCGAAAAGCCCTCCGCGGGGTTGACTTGTCAAGGCAAATGGTGTAAATTTAATGATACGGCAGATGCCGGAAATACGTACTTGTGAGGTGAGACGATGGACGCGGGCAGTACGGGCACAGTGGGTCGAGAACGGCGTAAGACCCGCGTGCGGTCTTACGGATAAATGATCCATGGTGCCTTGGCTTCTTTGCGGATCCCGGCGCGGCGGCGCGGCGGGAAAACGTTATTTAGTGAAAGGAGACAAGGTAAATGGCAGAAACAAATACGACGATCTTATCCTCCACCCTTGAGGCGCTGATCGAAAACAAGAAATACGCCACGCTCCGGGATATTTTTGTCACCATGCAGCCTATGGATATCGCCGGCGTGCTGGGGGAACTGGGGGAGAACAGGCTGCCGCTGATGTTCCGGCTCCTGCCCAAGGAGCTGGCGGCGGAGACCTTCATCGAGATGGACCCGGAGGAGCAGGAGCTGCTCATACGGGGCTTTTCCGACGCGGAGCTGAAGGACGTGGTGGACGAGCTCTACGTGGACGACGCGGTGGACCTCATCGAGGAGATGCCGGCCAACGTGGTCAAGCGGATCCTCAAATCCGCCGACCCGGAGATGCGCCGCACCATCAACGAGCTTTTGAACTACCCGGAGGACTCCGCCGGCTCCATCATGACCACGGAGTATGTCTCCCTGCGGCCTGAGATGACGGCGGAGGAGGCCATCAAGCGCATCCGCCGGGGCGCGGTGGACAAGGAGACCATCTACACCTGCTATGTGACGGACAAGAACAGGAAGCTTGTGGGGTATGTGACCCTGAAATCCCTGCTTCTGGCCGAGGACGACACCCAGATCACCCAGATCATGGGGACAGACACCATCTCCGTCACCACCACCGACGACCAGGAGGAGGTGGCCAACGCCCTCTCCAAGTACGACCTGTCGGCCCTGCCGGTGGTGGACAAGGAGTCGCGCCTGGTGGGCATCGTCACCGTAGACGACGCCATCGACGTCATGGAGGAGGAGGCCACCGAGGATATCGAGAAGATGGCCGCCATCATGCCCACGGACAAGCCCTATCTGAAGCTCTCGCCCTTTGAGATCTGGAAATCCCGCATCCCCTGGCTGCTGCTGCTGATGGTTTCCGCCACGTTCACCGGCCTCATCATCAGCTCCTTTGAGAGCGCCCTGGCCAAATGGGTGGCCCTGACGGCCTTTATCCCCATGCTGATGGACACCGGCGGCAACACCGGCTCCCAAGCCTCCGTCACGGTCATCCGCGCCCTGTCCCTGGGGGATCTGGAGTTCTCCGACTTCTTCCGGGTGGTGTGGAAGGAGCTGCGGGTGGCGGTGCTGTGCGCCGTCTCCCTGGCGGTGGTGAATTTTTTGAAGATCCAGCTGGTGGACGTGTGGCTGATGCACAACACCTCCGTGACGGTGACGGTGAATCTGGTGATCTGCATCACCCTGGCCTTCACCATCATCTGCGCCAAGCTGGTGGGCTGTACGCTCCCGCTTCTTGCCAAAAAGCTGGGCTTCGACCCGGCGGTGATGGCCAGCCCCTTCATCACCACCATCGTGGACGCCCTGAGCCTGCTCATTTATTTCCAGGTGGCAAGGCTCCTGCTGGGAATTTGAAAAAAATCGAAAAAAGCACTTGACATGCCGGAGGAACTGTGATATTATACTCAGGCACGCGCGAGTGGTGGAATTGGCAGACTCGCTAGATTCAGGTTCTAGTGTGCATTACGCACGTGCGGGTTCAAGTCCCGCCTCGCGCACCAGTAAAGAACGCCCGGATTCCCGGGCGTTCTTACTATTTTCTTAGAGCCGCAAGGGATTTGAGGATTTTTTGGGAATCAGTCGTGATGGCTTAATTCGCGTTATAAAGAGGCGAGTTAGCATTTTTGAGACTAAAAATGCTAACTAAAATGCTAACTAAAATGCGGGGCTTTAGGGGCCTCGCGACGGCTCCGGGGGCGATGCTTCCGGGGCGTTTTCTTTCTTTGCGGACGGGGAGAAAAAATTTTTTAATTCCCCGGTATATTTGGTTACGTCGCTCCTGGCAATGTGGGTGTAGATCTTGCGCATTGTCTGATAATCTGACCATCCGCCCAGCTCCATGGTGACCTTTTCCGGTACGCCCAAGTGGTAGGCCAGGGACACGAAGCTGTGGCGGAGGCCGTGGACGCCCACCTGGGGGAGACCGTTCTTTTTACAGATGCGGTTGATCTGCGCCCATATGGTATTGGGGTTGCACGTCATCACAAGCCCAGAATTTTTTCTTGCCGAGGAGAGGGCGGCGTGCAGCTCGTCCATCAGGATGGGGACCGTGCGGGCGGAGCTTTTGTTCTTGTTCTCTTTCTTCTGTTTCAGAACATTGTCCTCATTGAAGACGGCGGCGCCACTGACGCGGATGGTGCGCTTTTCAAGGTCGATATTTTCCCACTTGAGGGCCATGATCTCGGATCGGCGGAGACTGTGGAGGGCCAGAAGGGCGGGAATCTCAACGGGCGTACCGTGTACGGCGCTTATAAAGGGCCGGATCTGTTCGGGCTCCAGGAAGAGCCGCTCATTGGTGATGACCTGGGGGAGCTTCACGCGCGGAGGCGGGGAACCGGCGGCGCCTGTAACGACGGATACCAGAAGGCCCCACGCGTTCTTTAAGGTCTTCCCGGAACACGTTTTAGCCTCAAGGTTTACCGCCTGCTGCCACTGATCCGGGGAGATATCGGAAAGGGACCTATCCATCAGCGTTGGGAACCGTGCGCGGCGAATCGTCCTGTAACCGCGCACGGTGGCAGGGGACAGGACAGACGCACGGTCGTCGATGTATTTATCCACCGCCTCCCCCAGGGTGGGGAGCTTTGGCGTGGGGTCTTCCTGCGGCTCTGAACGCCGCCCGGCCAGGTATTCCGACTTCACGTACTGGGCCTGACGAATACACTCTTTCTCCGATGGGGCGGTGATGCCTACGCTTTTCCCGCCAAGCCGGAGCTGAATATAATAATTCCCGGAGGTCATTTTTCGCGGCTTTGGGACTTTCATGGGCGGGCCTCCTCTTGTTATAAGCTATTTTGCCCGTAATCGGATGATGGCGAACCATACGGCCAAGACGGTTGGGTAACCTATGGCGTAGAAGATAACGTGCTGTGTGCCGGGCTCCACGGGCAAAAAAAGCAGGTAGATCACCACGGCCAGCCAGAGAACGGAGCCCAAGGATAACAGGGCCTCCACCGTCCTGACGCCTGAATCATAATCGGAATACCAACGGCTTTCATAGGATTTTCCGTAGATAAGCCGTAGGACGGCGTGACCGATGATGCAGATAATACCGGGAAAGGATTCTTTCATAATATACCTCGGCTGGAACACCAAAAGCTTATTTGTTGCCGGATGACGGAAAGTAAAAAGCTGAAATCAATTCTATTGCGCTGTCAATCTCGTCAACTTTATCTAAAACAAGGTCTCCAAAAATTAAGCTGTCGGAATAAAAGAATAGGTCGAACTGACCGCTTGTCTCAAAATCATCATTCAGCTCATTAACTTCGATTTCGTCACCCCATCCATTGAAATAGTAACCTGAACCAAGATTCAAAAAGACTGTTGCAGGCTTTGCCCCGTTGTCAACGTTCTTAAGAGAAAGAAGGTTTTTATCTGAAAAATACCAATTCCCGACGAGGTGATTCCATGAGTACCCGGAATATCGATAATCTAATCGTGCCACCTGGAGGTAATAGCTGTCACTTACGTAAATTTGCATTGTTTTACTATCAGAAAACGATATGTATAGTTGTGAGTTATTATAGTCTGTGCGATATATTTCTCCTGTAGGGTCAAAGTATCGCGTAAAATTATGAACGTAAAAATATAGGCCTACAAAGGCGACAACAAGGAGGATGATGACGCCTCGGATGATAGCAGGAGCAAATTTGCGTTTCTTTTTCATTTGGGAATCCGGGAAGATTATAGGCTCTTGCTCCTGACTGGTGGTTTGGCTGAAATTATCATCTTTCATTCAAAATATCTTCCTTATTATTTATTCCTTTACCCACTCAGGGGCCAGTAACCCTATTACCTTCCCATTACACCAGCTGTCACCTGTGATAGGAATCGGTGCATAGTCAGGATTCAGCGAAATCAAAACTCCATCGCCGCGCTTCTTAACATAGCCGTCACCGTTCACGGTGAAGACGCCAATCTCGCCAATGTTTACATCTTCCGCGCCCTCCACAACGAGGATATCACCATCATGGTAAAGAGGTTCCATGCTGTCGCCGCGAACGGGGACGCCAAAGGAGGCCCGGCGGGTGAGTTCGTTTTCCTCAACAAAAATCGTTTCAAATTCCTCCGGTCCAAGATACGCGCCGGTACCGGCGCTGACTGGCTGGAGAGACCGGAGGAAGGGGATAAGATTGACTGTGTGGCTGGGCCTCTGCTTCTGCTCCGTGCATCGGTTCAGCTCAGCATCCAAAACCGCATTTACCGTGTTCTGACCGTACTGGTCCAGGGCACGGTATTTTTTTATGAGGCCAATTTCAGGCACAGAAAACCGCTCAATTTCGAGCTCCTGCATTTCGTCTTGAAACAAATAATTTGCATCACATTTAAGAACGTCGAACACTTGATATAGCACATCTGCCTTTGGAGAACTGATTCCGTTCTCATAATTGCCAATAGCCGAACCGGTGATGCCAAGAAGCTTGCCCAATTCTCCTTGCTTAAGGCCAAGGGCTTCACGCCGTTCTCTTAATCGTGTTCCAAAACTCATTCTATCACCTCCATAGTTGACATTATAGCAGAGGATATTTGAAAGTCAATAGGAAACTTCAAAGAATCTTGTAATTTGCTATTGACATCCAAGAATTCTTGTGATATGCTCCATATATCCCAAGATTCTTGTAATGACAGGAGGTGCGATAAATGAAAAATTGCGTTTCAACAGGAATCCGTTTAATCATTTCAGAGAAGGGCCTTGTTCAGAAAACGGTGGCGAATCGCGCGGGGTTCACGGAACAGCAGTTCAGCGACATGCTGAATGGCCGGAAGCTGATCCGCGCCGAATATCTGCCGCTAATTGCGACAGCGCTCGGCGTCAGCTTGAACGAAATCTATGACGCGGGAAAGGAGGTGGCCCCGTGAGGCGCAAAAAGAAATCAGCCCCGGAATCGGCGGAGCTGATGAAGGGAGGTGAGGAAGTGAGGCTGTTGGACAAAACGCATAATTCAACAAAAAAGCTTCAAGGCGGGAAGGAAGGAGGCGAAAGGGCGAACCCATGAACTACGAGATCATCAGGGAAGCAAGGAAGTCTCTGCACATGACGCAAGCTGAATTGGCTGACAGGCTGGAGGTTAACCGGGCGACTATCTCAAAATACGAAACCGGCGAGATACCCCCCTCTTTGAAGCAGTTCGAGAAGCTGGCGGAGGTGCTGGGGATCCCCGTGGAAGACCTTCTGAGGCAGGAGGGCCGGGAGATGTCCATAGGAGAAAACATTCACAAGACCCCCGGCCAGCTTATCAAAGCCGCCCGTATAAAGGCCGGTCTGACCCAAAAGGAGCTTGGGGAGAAAATGGGGCTTGCCTACCAGACTGTCGCCCAGTGGGAGAACAATCTGCGCAAGCCGAAAATCGAGACCTTGAAGCGGATCGCGGAGGCGTTGGGGGCGGACTTCTATTCTCTGGCGGATACGGAAGAGTCGCCCCGCCCCGCCGGGGATCCCCTCCGGCGGATCACGGAGGCCTGTGAGAAGCTCACCGACGCGGGGCGGGAAAAGGCCGCTGAAATCGTTGAGATCATCGCGGGGAATCCGGAGTATCGGCGCAAGGCGGAGGACGACATCACGATCATCATTCTTGAAGGGAGGTGAAGAAAGGAAATGAAGCGAGATAAATTTATTTCAATAAGGAGGTTAGAGCATGGCACGGGAAACGGAACAGCAGAAGCGGGAGCGGGCGCTGATGGCGTCGATCGCCCGCGGGAAGGCTCAAAAGGGGTACGCCCGCGATGTGGACGTGGCTATGGCGATCGGCGTCTCGGAGGCCACCTTCTGCCGGAGCAAGAAGAAGGGCTTTCAGAACATGGACGTCTACAAATTCGGGCTGATGGCCCGCAAGCTGGGCCTCACGGGCCGGGAGGTCTGCGCGGCCCTGGGCGTGACCTGGGCTGACCAGTGAAGGAGGTGACGGCATGGAAAAGCGGAAGCTGTCAACCGTGGCCGCGCGGCGCCGGCGGATCGTCCGTGGCGTGGAGGACGCCGTTTACTGCGGCGTGTTTCTGGGGGCGTTCGGGCTCTGCGCGGCCCTGGCCGAGGGGCTGGCCCGACTCCTGGGGGCATAAAGAGGGCGGACCGCCCTACTCAAAAAGCGGCCCGCCGAGAGGCAAGAGAGAAGTATTACAGGGCTATTGTAGCCCGGAAAGGACAAAAAGTCAATGGGAAAGTTAACAATTACGGCGGAAACGCTTCCGGATGGGAAGATGAGCTATGAGGCGGAGGCGCGTGATCTGTCGGCGACGGCGCACCTGAAGGTCATTTCCAGTGTCGTCGGCGATCTGGCCAATGCCCTGCGGGCGGGTGGACAGCCGGAACCGGTCATTGCCTACACGATCATGAAGGCCGTGGCGGAAGGGCTGAGGCAAAAGCCGAATGAGGGGTATGAGGCCACGGTGGTGAGGGTAGTGATGCCGGGGGAGGAACGATGAAAGAAGCCTATAAAAGCCGCGTCTATACCGACCGCCCGGACTACGCGGATTTTGACCCACCGGCCAAGTTCGAGGCCATCAAGAGCATCATCGCCAAGCGCCTTACGGAGCACCCCAAGGCCATCTGCTCCTACTCCGGCGGCGCTGACAGCGACATCCTCATCGACCTCATCGAGCGGACGCGCCGGAATTTCGGCCTCCCGCCCATCAAGTACGTGTTCTTCAACACCGGGCTTGAAATGAAAGCCACCAAGGATCACGTTAAGGCTGTGGCGGAAAAGTACGGTGTGGAGATCCAGGAGTGCCGGCCCAAGGTCAACATCGTCACCGCCTCCAGAAAGTACGGCATGGATGACAAAGGGCTTGATTTGAGAGAGGCGATCAAGCACATCGACCCGGCCGTGTGCAGCTATGAGGAGTGGCTGGCGGTGGGGTTCGGGCTGAAGGAGGTCGGGTATCCGGCCGACGTGTGGGAGGAGTGGAGCAGGAGGGATCCCCGGCGGTTCCATCCGGGCGAGTGCGAGCGGAAGTACAGGAGCTTTGACGGCGCCGGCGTGCCCATCACGGGCGGCACGGTGGTGAAGATGGCGATGGATAACGGCTGGCGGCCCGGCAATGCCGGCGGCGGGCGGAGTCTCGATTGGGACGACGTGATCGGCGAGCGGGAGGACCAGGTGGTGGTCAACCGCGCCTGGCTGGAGCGGCGGGAGATCCAGGAGCCGGAGGGCGACGCCTGGCATCCGGCGGGGGAGCTTATCCGCTACCTCTCCGCGCTCTTTGGGCCGGACGAGTATGTGGGCTACGTGACGGAGGTATTCACCACCGACGACGGCGAGAAGAAGCCCACGAAGGGATTTACCGACAGGACGGCCGGGGAGCTTATCGAGGCGCTGGGGCGCTGTCATGACGACATCGGCGCGGTGCTGGGGGACTATGACCGGGAGATGGGCGCGTGGATCCGGTTCAATCCCCTGGACGGCAAGGGCGTGGCCAACGACAACGTGACGGCCTACCGGTACGCCCTGGTGGAGTCGGACAAAATGGACCTCGGCGAGCAGAATGCCATGATCCGGGAGCTGGAGCTTCCGGTGGCGTGTCTGGTCTACTCCGGGGGCAAGAGCGTCCACGCCATCGTGAAGGTGGACGCCGGGTCCTATGAGGAGTACCGGCGGCGGGTAGACTTCCTCTATCAGGTGTGCGAGAAGAACGGGATGGCCGTCGACAAGCAGAACCGCAATCCGTCCCGGCTCTCGCGTATGCCAGGGGCCGTCCGGCGGGGGCACAAGCAGTTTATTATCGACACCAACATCGGGAAGGCCAATTGGGACGAGTGGCGGGACTGGATCGACAGCGTAACCGACGACCTGCCGGACCCGGAGAGCATGGCGGAGGTGTGGCGGGACATGCCGCCCCTGGCCCCGGCGCTCATCGAGGGCGTTTTGCGGCAGGGCCACAAGATGCTTCTGGTGGGGCCAAGCAAGGCGGGCAAGAGCTTCGCCCTCATCGAGCTGTGCATCGCCATTGCCGAGGGCGTGCCCTGGCTGGGGTTCAACTGCGCCCAGGGGCGCGTTTTGTACGTGAACCTGGAGTTGGATAGGCCCAGCTGCTTAAACCGCTTCAGGGACGTCTACGCGGCCCTGGGCGTGCCTCCCCGGCACCTGGACAATCTGGACATCTGGAATCTGCGGGGCAAGAGCCTGCCTATGGACAAACTGGCCCCCAAGCTCATCAGGCGCGCCATGAAGAAGAATTACATCGCGGTGATCATCGATCCCATCTACAAGGTGTTGACGGGCGATGAAAACAGCGCCGATCAGATGGCCAAATTCTGCAATCAATTCGACAAGGTATGTACCGATCTGGGCTGCGCCACCATCTACTGCCACCACCACAGCAAGGGAAGCCAGTGGGGCAAGCAGTCCATGGACAGGGCCAGCGGGTCCGGGGTGTTCGCCCGCGATCCGGACGCGCTGCTGGATCTTATCGAGCTTCCGGTCAACGCGGACACCAAGC